>CAJJOX010000260.1 GCA_905193485.1 uncultured Porphyromonadaceae bacterium
GAGCGCAACCTTGCCAAGGTTGAGGTCGCGGGTCCGAGTCCCGTTTTCCGCTCCAGAGGGGGCCAGAAAGAAACCCCGATAGAAAGTAAAAAGCCTTGTATATCGCTGATATGCAAGGTTTTTTCTTTCATTTTCCCACTCCTGTTGAGGCAAAAGGCGGCAATCCTTTTACGCTTTCATCGTAGCTGTTCTGCCCGGCCCGAAAGCAGACCGCAATTTAGAACTTCCAAATGGGATAATCAAGGACTTTTTCTCCTCTCCTTTTGTGGTAATAGACTGTAATGGCAATAGCCAATGCCATGCTGACTATTCGGGCCATATTGGATATCAGGCCACCCGCCGCGACCTCCGTACCCTCCATAATGAAAATATGCCAGGCTCCGTTCATCAGTATGTGCAATCCGACCGGAATCCATATGTTGAAATTCCACTCGACGTACATCCAGCTGAAATAGAGTGCGCCGATGAAGGTTACACCGAAAGCGGCGAGCGACGAAAGGGCATCGTGTCCTTGATAGAGATGTACGGAGCCAAAGTAGAGGGCCGGCAATATGACAGCCCAGAAGAATCCTGTTTTTGCATATCGGAAAAGCAAACCGAACATAAGCGCCCGGAACACCAGCTCTTCCTTGAACCCGGTAAGGATGCATCGGTCATAAAACACGGTGAATGTCAATTCTGTATTGAGGCTGCCGAAGAAAGGAAATACAAGATACAGGGGGAGCACGCAAAGGAGTGCGATCCCGAATCCCTTGAGCATGTTTCCACTCAGCCCGAGAAAAGAAAACACTTCTTTCGGCTTGACGACGACTGTCGTCAGGATGAGGACAGCAAGAGTCAGGAGTAACGCCTTGATCGACAGCCCGAGAATAGAGCTGCCCGGCATATCGAGAAGTGTTGTCGCAAAGCCGATGTTTCTCCAGAAGAGGATAATCATTATACCCGCAATGAGGGAATAGGCAATCCTTGCGGTTTTCGATGCAGGCTGAATCATAAATTCGAACTGATTGTTTTGCAGGCAAAAGTAGAAAATAATTCTCCATGATTGGGGCTTGCGGGGTTGTTTTTTGACATGTGCGTCGTTTGTCCCGAGCGGAGGCGCATGCCGGGGCTTGTCCGGCGAGTGGGTCGATTGCACCGAAAGGAGTCCGAGCTGTAAGGCGGAGATCCTTATGGATTCGCAAGTCCCTGCCGCCTGTCTTGTGTGAGGTCTCAAATGGTGCTTTTTCAACCGGGAATAGCTTCCGATTTATAATCTTTGCCTCCACAATCTCCGACCTGAATAGATGCCCCGCAAAGACCATATGCCGGACTGCAGGCCAGCCGGCGATTCGGCGAGGAGGATCTCGATCCCGTCGCGCTCGACCGCCACATCGCCGTACTCTCCACGTCGGTCCTTTTGTTCGGGTGTGCCGTTTCGGTCTTCGGCCTGCACCGCGGCGAACACGTCTACGAGTCGGAGTTTCACCGGGCGCTTTTCAGCGATCCGCAGGGCGGTTATGCGGGGGCGGATCCATCCCGATGACCTTGAGCAGGAGGCCAAGAACGGCGTGGCGGGCATGCGCCATGTCTTTCTGCGCCGGAATCCGAATATGGATGTCCGGCATTTGAAGCTGATTTGCGAATATCGTACCTTATTTTGGCGAATACGGGATGCCGATCGACATTATCGCCAAGATTCCGGGTTATACGAATACGAACATGACACGACGCTATGTGAAGACCTCCGAGGCGAATATCAGCCGCAAGATGCGTCGTATCTGTAGGGTGCTGACGGCATAGTAGATGATAATGACAAGACGCTAAAGGTATCTGTCCATATTTTACAGGTCAAATCATCTCGTTTTCGATCTACCGGAATTTATTAATTCTCCCCTGCATGATGTTTAAGTTCTTTGTGTGCTTTGTTATTGAAATTCTACATCATACCACAACTGATACAGCATGACCCTGTATTCGGCTTTCGTTGTATCTTATTGGATCTCTACATCAAACCACAACACATCCTCGGCACGAGTGCCGTGTTGTCCAGTTGTATCTTATTGAAATTCTACATCAAACCACAACGCCGGGGGTGCTATTTGTTCGATTTCAGTGCTTTATGCCGTTTTGTCCGGCCGGAAAATTGAATGCAGAACCTTCGTCGAAGTGTGTTTGATGCGCTTTTTTGTATTTCAAAGAACAAAGATACCGTTTTTTCAGAAAAATTCCAACTGCTGCGGCATGTCCGGTTTTGCCCGTTCGCTCTTGCCCCAGAAGTTGAGAATGTCTCCATACTGTTTGTCTGTCACAGACAGAATACTCGTAAATCCAGCCGGAGGCATCGACCGTCGAACGCGATTGATGTGAACCTGCATGTTTTCTTTCGAGGCACAATGCCTGACATACACCGAATATTGCATCATTGTGAAGCCGTCCTTTTCCAACGCTTTGCGGAATTGTGCCGCATGACGCCGTTCTGTTTTGGTATTGGTCGGCAGATCGAAAAAGACAAACAACCACATGATCCGATAGGCATTCAATCGCGTTTCTGACATGGTTCTATTCCAACATGGGATATGATACCTTTTTTTGTGTACCAGCGAAGCATTTTGCTATGGAAGAGGTTGTAAAGGTTAAACCTACCTCAAGCGGTCGTACAATCTTGTCGAAACGGGTATCGACAAACAAAATCCGCAGCAATTCCCCTTTTACCTCCCTGGTTAGCTGTATATGACCGTTTGTATAAAGACGGTATACGATTTCGTCAACAAACGGCCGATAGGGCTCCATCAGATCGTCGGCCAACGGAAAGGCGTTGTAACGGTCTCGGTGGAAGATGCCCAGAGCAGGGAAGAGTCCGGATCCCATGATCGCACGGGCTACAGCCGCCCGCAGGATCGTATAGCCGTAATTGAGCAGGTTGT
>CAJJOX010000261.1 GCA_905193485.1 uncultured Porphyromonadaceae bacterium
GACAGGCGCGGCGCCGACGTCGCCGGCCGACACCTGTATGTTCTGTGACTGTATCGCATTGCTGACGTCGGCGGCCGTAATGCCGCGCTGGCGCATGATGTCGGGGTCGAGCCAGATGCGCATGCTGTATTGTCCGGCACCAAAAGCTCCTACCTGACCGACGCCTTCGACACGCGACAATTCGTCGACAAGGTTGAGTTTGGCGTAGTTTGTAAGGTAAAGGGCGTCGTATCGTTGCGGGTCGTCGCTTTCGATGGCCACGAACATGATGATATTGCTCGAACGGGACATGACATTGACACCCTGTTGCTTGACCGCTTCGGGGAGAGTGGGTTCGGCAAGTTGCAGACGGTTCTGCACTTTCACCATGGCCATGTCAAGATCGGTGCCGGTTTCAAAAGTGATCGTGAGAGAGTAGCTGCCGTCGGAACCGGATGACGAACTCATGTACATCATATTCTCCACACCGTTGATCTGCTGTTCGATGGGCACTCCGACGGTTGACGCGACGGTCGACGCATCAGCTCCGGGATATGTGGCGGAAACCATCACGGTAGGCGGCGTGATGTCGGGGTACTGTGCCACCGGCAGCGTCTTTACCGTGAGCAATCCGGCAAGAATCATGAACACGGCAAGAACGATGGCGAATATCGGACGGTTTATAAAAAATTTTGAGAACATGCTGAATGATGATGCATGCGGTCGACCCGCACAGGTTAGTTGTTGGGATTCAAAGAGGAGAAGAGGCGTTATTATTCAAAGACCGGGCTGACGGTCATGCCATCGCGCACCTTGAGGAGTGCCCGGGTCACATAGGGAGTGCCCGGGGAGATGCCGGAGCGAATGACGCGCATGCTGTCGAGAACGATGTCGCCGGTGCGGACAGGCGTGTAGACCACTTTATTGGAGTCGTTGACCGTGAACAAGTAGTTTCCGAGCTGATCCGATGATATGGCAGCGTCTTTGACGATGATCGCGTGCGGATCGGATTGCGCAGGGAGGGAAATGGTGACATACATGCCGTCGTGCAGATCGCCGTCGGTATTGTCGACAGCGGCATGAAGGTCGAGAGTGCCGGTCGAAGTGTCGACTTGCGGAGAAATGTATGTGAGCCGGGCGAAATAGGACTGCGGGATGTCCTGCTGGAATCTCAGCGGTATGGAATCGAGATTGACGGGAAATTTCTCTCGGTTGAGGAGTATCTGCTGCATTGCCTTGTCGTCGACATGGAAGTCGGCATATAGTGTGGCGTCATCGTAGATTGTGGCGAGTCGGACCGGAGCGCCGGCACCGTCCACGTAGGATCCGACGTCAAGGGCGGAGCTGGTCACATGACCCCTGAAAGGAGCGTAGACCCGGCAATAACCCAGATTGGTGCGCGCCGTGCGGAGTTCGGCTTCAGCGGTGCGTATCGCGGCCTCGGCCTGTTGCAAGGCACTTTTGGCCTTGTTGACTTCCATCTGTGACACGGCATCGCTCCGGAGAGCTTTCGACATCGCGGCATATTGGGCGGCGGCATATTCGCGGTTGCTCCGGGCGGTCGCAAGCGAGCCTTCGGCCTGTTGCACTGCGTCGCGATACTGTGTGTCCTCGATGGTGAACAGCAGCTGTCCTTTCTCAACAAGCTGTCCGCCGGAATAATTCTGTGAAACGATAGTGCCGTTGACACGGGCCACGAGATCGACAACTGTGTTGGCTTTGAGAGTGCCCGGATAGGAATGGTATATGACTACGGAATCGGATATCGCCCGAGCGACATTTATACGGGGAACCGATTCGTCAGGTGTTTTCTTTTTGTCTGAGCATGCCGTGATTGAAGCAGCGACGGCGGCGAGGCAGATTATAGCGTAGGCTTTCATGATTGTTTGGCGTTGACCGTTAGGAATGGTTGATATCTTATGATTGTTGCGTGGTGATCAGCGGGCGCTCTCCGGCACCTGCCAACCACCTCCCAGGGCTTTGTAGAGCGTGATGAGGGCTGTCGCGGCGTTTCCGCGGGCGGCGACAAGCCTGTCGGTGTATTCGAGAAGCGTGATCTGTGCCTGCGCTACGCTCAGGAAATCGGACAGTCCCTGTTTGTAGAGATCGAGCGATAGATCCATCTCTTTCTGAGCCCGTTGGACAACTGTTTCCAGAGAAGCGATGGTGCGTAGCTGTCCGGTGTAGTCGGATAGGGCGTTGTCGGTTTCCTCAACGGCGGTGAGAATAGTGAGATTGTAATTGTCGATGGCTATCTGCATCTGTTCGCGAGCGGCGGCAAGGGACGCATTCCGCGCCATGCCGTCGAATATCGTCCAGGAGAGCCGGGGTGTTATCGAGTAGGTGATAGATCTGCGGGTGAACATGTCGCCGATGTCGTGAGCCGCCACGCCTACCGATCCGTCAAGGGTCAGAGTGGGGAGGAAGTCTTTTTTCGCTATGCCCGTAGCGGCCGCGGCCGCGGCCATGTCGTATTCGGCTGCCCTGACATCGGGACGCCGCCGGAGCAGGTCGGCGGGGACACCGACGCCAACCAGCCGGCGGTAGTCGGGGAGCGGTCTGTGGGTTTCGAGCAACGGTTTTATCTCATCGGGGAAGCATCCGAGGAGAAGGGCAAGCATGTTGATGTTGCGGTTGATAGATGTGTAGAGGGGCTGCAGTGACGATTCGGTGGAGTAGTAGACGGTTGACGCCTGAGCAACGTCGAGTCCCGAATTGAGCCCCGCTTCGTGACGGGCATCGGCAATCTTCAGGACTTTTTCCTGTGAGGCGAGCTGCGTGCGCGTGACATCGAGCTCTTCCTGAACGGTGCGGAGCTGAATATAACAGGTGGCGATTTCGGCACACAGGCTGTTCATGGTCGCGAGATAGTCGGCGGCCGAGGCGTTGTATTGAGCTTTGCGTTCTCTGACCTGTGAAT
>CAJJOX010000262.1 GCA_905193485.1 uncultured Porphyromonadaceae bacterium
CCAGAACAGTGTCGGGCAGTCGATGGTGTTATGCCGTGGCATACATCCCATAGTGGCCAGCTGGCTACCCACGTCATTCTTGACTCGTCGCAAGTCTTCGTCATTGTCGCTCCAAGCCATAATATTGCAATGACAGCGCACAGAAACAAGCCCCTTGCTATGTGCCTCATTAAGATATAGATCTATCCATTCCTTGTTGATGGCATTACTTCTACTGTACTTTGACAGAGAATTCATATTGCGGGCTGTCTTCTCAAACCGTTCAAGATTCTCATCGGAGTTGTCTATAAACACGTATTGGTTATAGATGTGGTTGCACGAAAGCAACAGACCTACAGGCGAAGCAAATGACAAACGGCAGTCTGAACGGTCTGTCGATAGACGCTCATATCTCAAGTCGGTGTCAATGTTTCCCGGAACTACCTCCGTATCGGAAAGTGTATGGAGGCACAACCGATTGTCTCCGATTCGCATTTCCTTTGATGAAAGATCTATGTCCTCCAGACAAGCCACACTATCGTCAATACTCAGCGAAAAATATTTCTCAATAAGCCCTGCTTTATCAGCGGTACCTACGATTTCATCATCTTGCATACGCTTCAGGTGAATATAGCCGGTATCATTGAGTATGCGCTCAAACTGGTCGACCGACTCCATGAACCTCACAATCATTTCGTGATTTAATTCTTTCGGTAGAATTTTTCCACGACAAAGAGTTGAAAAGTTACTTTGCTGGCGCATCCGTTCCTTAGTCGTCTTGGTAAGAAACAGGTAACACTTGTGGGCGAGGTAGGGACGCTCGTTGAAATGACGCTCAAACGAGCGGTCCAGGAATGACAGATTTTCCTTTTGCAGTTCCGGTCGGTATTTCTCACTGACAAACCAGTCCTGTTTGTGTACTACCGAGTAATGAGGCAGCACCTTAATGGCTTTGCACCATGCCGAGTGCATGGCTTCATACTCTTGAGATGTCAGTGTAAACAGTTCCGGCAAGGCAACCTCGAAAGCAACGGTTATGTCAGCGTCTTTCGAGATAATGCAACCGTGTTCCACGGCCAGAAGCGGCAGCTTTGTTTCGAGTGTGACTGCTTTTAATGTCTGTCTCATTTCGTAGATTCTTTTAAGATAATTGCAATCCGTCGGCGGTTGATGATATACCGGGGGCGATATTTTGACGCCCCCAGTTTCATCAGACCATATCTTCCATACTTTGCGTTCAGGTGAAATGTCAACCACACCAATATCGAGGCTGTGCTTAGCCCAAAGGCCAGACAGAACCATTGCGGGACTCCGCATGTGTATAGTATCACAAATATCACAAAGTCAAGAATCAGCCCACCGGCGAATATAAACAGATACTGAGCCTTTAAACCTTTGTATTCCACAGAGCGTCCGATACCTTTGTTGATATGGTATTGCGACATCAGAGGAAGAATGATTTCAGAATTGTGGCTGCAACTATCAGAAAGATGCAGGCTCCGAACCACGAGGCCGCTGTCTTACTGGTATCAGGATCTCCTGAAGAGAACTTTCCATAGACCTTGACACCACCGATAAGACCCACCACAGCACCGATAGCGTAAATAAGTTTCACTCCCGGCTCGAAATAGGAGGTGACCATTGTAGTGGCTTCGTTAATTCCGCTGAGTCCATTGCCGGCTGCATTTGCCACACTTGCGACAAATAATGTAAGCAGCATGGCTGCCATTGGACGGCGCATCTCGGATGAGCACATCCGGTTGTTTATGCGCCAATAAAGATTCTTGAAAAATTTAGTCATTTATAACCATTCAATTTTCAAGTAAGGATATTGACTTTGATCTCATCAATATCACGGGTGTCAACCGTTCGGCTAAACACCGTTTTTTTAGTTTTGAGGTTTTCGGAAGTCGATGAACTGTCTTCATCTCCGAAAAGAATTGTCAGTATTCTTGTTCTGACTGCGGGGTTGAGCGAGATTCTTTCTTCAATCTGAGTGCCTTGCAGACCCGCGAGTGTCGTCTTTGCCGCCGCTGCTTCCTCTTCGGTATGCGGCTCATCTTTCGCGCAGCGTACAGCCGATTCAATCGCCTTGAAATCATCGCCATTCTCCATTGGAGCGGCAAATTCGGGATCTTCTCCTTCAGCTTCGGAAATTGTTTTGTGAGTGAATGTTTCATCCAGTTTGTTGAGTGGAACTTGGACAGGATCCTTGTCCGGTTCGATTTCGACATCTTCATGTCGCGTTTTCTCCATAATTACGCGTTCCACCTCTTCTTTGACTTTTGTGTAAACCTGAGAATCCACTTCTTCCTTGACTCGCTTCTCAATGATGGAGTTTATAAAATCATCATCAAGTCTGCTCTCGCCAATAATTGAAGGGTAATATGTTTCCTTTGCTTGCGCACAGTCAGGTTCAGGTTGTTCATTTTTTGGTGGATGACCGCCGGTAGATGTAGAATCCGGCTTCCTCAAATGTCGTCTGATAAGCCAGAGATTGCTGGCGAGCAAGGCAATAATACATAGAAGCTCCATCAGAAAAGAGGTTGCGTATTGAGCAGATACACTGCATTGATTGATTCCATGTTGCGTTTCACATGGTCTCTTACAATTTCGGTTACATAGGCACCAACCGAAGTCTTGTTTTTGCCTACAGCGGCAACAATGCGGGTAAGAAGCTGGTACATGTCATCGGAAATAAGTACTCGTCCATAATTTGGGACAAAACGCTCCGATAAATACTGCTGCTGGTATTTCTTCGCAGTGGCCAAAACCGGTGCTTGCTCGTCAAGCGACTTTGACAGCCCGGAAGTAACGGCACCTGAAAGTTGCTCCAGAAACGGAGCGGGATTTGTAGTCTTCATTTAGTCTTTGATTCATTAGTGTCCACTAAAAAATCATAAAAGTTCTTTGAAA
>CAJJOX010000263.1 GCA_905193485.1 uncultured Porphyromonadaceae bacterium
TCAGCAACGGCCATACCGTCACTTTGGCCGCCGCCGATGAATTCCGGCCGCTTAAACCGGAGGATGAACCGGAATTCACCACCATCTATTTTCCCTCACGGGCACCACGCCTTTTCAAGCCTGCCCTCCTTCCCTGGCCTAAAGGACTCGGATCATATATACGCCGACATGCCGATGATTTTGACATGATCCTTTCGGTGGATACCTTTTCTTTCCCCACCATCATTGCCGCGCGCAACTGTCGCTCAAAGCTCATTGTATGGCAAGAAATGGCTTTTATGCAACACTTCATGAAAGGGCTGCCGGCCAGAATATGGTACAGATTCATCGCCCCACGCTATATAGGCAATGCCCCTGTAGTGGCACAGTCTGAAAAAGCACGTAATTTCATAAGCAAATTTCTGCCTAACATTGCCGACATCACAGTGGGTCACGGATCAGACAACGAGCTGTTTTATCCCTCGGATCATACCGACACCTGTTTCGTCGTGATATCAATGCTTGTAGCCCGCAAGCAGATCGATCGGATCATAGAAAAATTCAGCCGTTTTCTGGATAATACCGACCATAAGGATTTCATGCTGAGAATCATTGGCGAAGGCCCCGAAATGGATCTTTTAAAGAAACGGGCGGAGGATCTGGGAATCAAAGACAATGTGAGGTTTGAAGGGTTCCTGGATCACCGGTCAATAGCCGGCATAAGCCGCCACGCCCAAGCATTGCTGATCGACACACGTCAGGACAACAATATGGTGACCATACCGGAATCAATTGTCAACGGCACTCCCGTCCTGACAAACATGGTTCCGAACAACGCCGTATTCATCCGTGATCTTGACCTCGGCATTGCCCGCGACCATTGGGATTGGCAGGATATGCTGAAAATTGTACGTGACAACACCGTTTACCGGCAAAACTGCATAAAACACCGGCGATTGTTTTCAAACAATGGATGCGCCGAATCCCTCCTCAATGCGTTTCTGCACGACAAAGAAGCACCCGGCAAGCAATTCCGGTGAAAAATATTTATTGAATGTATACTATCAGTCTTTATGCACGCGTTACGGTAAATAGACCCACATCTGATTAATTATCGTAATTTTGTATTTAGACATACAGCTTTAATCGACACCATGTCCATACCAAAACCGACAGACGCTTCAATCATATTGACATACCGCTGCCCGATGCGTTGCAAGATGTGCAACATCTGGCAGAATCCCACCGACAAAAAAGAGGAGATCAAGGCCTCGGATCTCACCACACTGCCGCGGCTGAAATTCATCAATCTGACGGGTGGAGAGCCCTTTATCCGTGAAGATTTAGCCGAAATTGTCGAAGAATGCTACAAACATACATCCCGCATAGTCATCTCCACCTCCGGATGGTTTGATGACCGCGTAATCGATCTTGCCCGAAAATTCCCCGATATCGGCATCCGCATATCCATCGAGGGGCTACAGGCAAAAAACGACGAGCTGCGTGGACGCGAAGGCGGTTTTGAAAAAGGATACCGCACCCTGACCACCTTGAAAAAGATGGGACTGAAAGACATCGGATTCGGATGCACGGTGTCCAACAACAATTCAAGCGACATGCTCGAGCTTTATCAGCTCAGCCGAAAGCTCGGCATGGAATTCGCCACTGCCGCATTCCATAATTCATATTACTTCCATAAAGACGACAACGTGATCACTAACCGCGACACCGTCTGCGGAAATTTTGAAAAACTCGTCAATCTCCAGCTCAAGGAATCGCATCCGAAATCGTGGTTCCGGGCCTATTTCAACATGGGTCTGATCAACTACATCGAGGGAAACCGCCGCATGCTTCCATGCGAAGCCGGCACCGCCAACTTTTTCATCGATCCTTGGGGCGAAGTATATCCCTGCAACGGCATGGAGGAGAAATTCTGGAAAGAATCGATGGGCAATATCCACGACGCCGACTTCGAAACGATATGGAACAGCGACCGGGCCGAAGCCGTCAGGGCAAAGGTGCGCAGATGTCCCAAAAACTGCTGGATGGTCGGCACCGCATCGCCTGTAATGCACAAATACATCCGGTATCCGATGAAATGGGCGCTGAAAAACAAGCTCCGCTCAATGCTTGGCAAACCGGCATGCCTTGACAAAAAATGGTGTGACGTCGGCCAGGATCCCTGTCAAGGCAACATGCTGGATAATAAGCAAACGACAACAGACTGAAAAATAATATGCGCATCACAGTCATCGGCACACGAGGTATTCCGGAAATTCAGGGCGGTGTTGAAACACACTGTCAGGAACTTTATCCGCGTCTGGCCGCAATGGGTCATGACGTGACCGTGATACGCCGCCGGCCTTATGTGACACCTGACAATAAGATATCCACATATAAAGGCGTGCGGCTTGTCGATGTGTATGCCCCCCGCAAAAAAAGCCTTGAGGCAATCGTCCACACTTTTCTCGCCGTCATAAAGGCTCGGCGCCTGAAAACGGACATACTACATGTGCATGCCATAGGCCCGGCACTCATGGTGCCGTTTGCCAGACTGCTCGGCATGAAAGTGGTGATGACCAATCACGGCCCGGACTACAACCGGCAGAAATGGGGACGCATGGCCAGATTGATGCTTCGCACAGGCGAGAAAGCGGGCACACGTTTCAGCCACCGGGTGATAGTGATATCCAAAACAATCGCCGCGATCCTCGCCGACAACTACGGGCGCACCGACACCGATCTGATATACAACGGAGTGTCACGGCCTGTAAAATCCCGGTCAACCGACTATATTGAGTCAATCGGCCTTGAACCGGGAAAATACATCGTTGCCGTAGGGCGATTTGTCAAGGAAAAAGGATTCCACGATCTGATCCAAGCCTACCGTAAA
>CAJJOX010000264.1 GCA_905193485.1 uncultured Porphyromonadaceae bacterium
TTCTGGCCAACAAGATACGGGACGCCGCCTTTTTTGGGGTGGTCGGCGCCCGCCGGGCATCGGTGTCGTTCACTTCCGATATGGACGCGCTTCCCGAATTCCTGCGTAAATATTTCTCACAAAACAATCTGATCGTCATCTATCCCGAACAATTCGGCGACGAGGCTCCAGTGCTGGCGATGGGCGATGCTATGTCGGCCGATGTCGAATCGGCCCCCATTCCGTTGTGGCTCAAGATCCGCAATTCCTACCGCAGTTGGCGGGCGCGACGCAAAATGCCGTCATATTCAAGCGGTGACGAGCGCGATATCGAGATCTGACGCGCGGATTATCAAATAACCCTACCGATGAATGTCTACGGCATACTGAAAAGAGTCACGGCACTGCGCAGCCCGCGCATGCGGCTTGCCATGTTTCTGGCCGCGCATCTGGCCGGCCGACGCAATATCGGTGTCTATATCGATCCGGTGCTGGCGTGTAATATCCGGTGCCGGATGTGTGCTTTCAGCGATCCCGACCGACGCAAGGCTTTGTCGGGGCGTATGTCGGATGATGAGATTCGACGGGTCGCGGCCGGCCTGATGCCCAGAGCCCTCAAGGTGCAGGTGGGTTGTGGCGCCGAACCGACGCTTGACCGACGCACCGTGTCGGTCATCGCGCAGGCAAAGCGGGCCGGAGTGCCATATGTGGCCCTGACCACCAACGGGCAAGTGATTACCGATGCCTTGATTGCCGATTATGCCGATGCCGGTCTTGACGAGATCACACTGTCGCTTCACGGTACGACGGCACGCACCTACGAATGGCTGATGGAGGGCGCCTCGTTTGAGCGGCTCCGGAAGACCATAGAGGTCATACGCCGTGCGAAATCATCGCATCCGTCGCTGAGACTTCGTGTCAACTACACGGTCAATGCCGACAATGTGGGCGAACTCTCCGCTCTGCCCGACTTTTTCGGCCGCGGTGTGGTCGACATACTGCAGGTGCGACCCGTGCAGCGGCTGGGCAATACGTCGTATGATAATTTTGACCTCACCCCCGTGGCTGGCGCCTATGAGAGCGTGTTTGTCCCGCTGGCGGAACATTGCCGCCGCGAAGGCATAGAGTGCCTGATGCCCACGAAAGAGGATATTGCCTCCGTGGGTGTGCAGCGCGACCTAAGGGAGGCGCTGTTTGAGCAGCTGACCTATTGTTACGTCGGCCCCGGTACGGCCTACGCGTCAGGCTATGATCCGTCCAATGACACTTATGCCACATTCCATCGCCGCAACCACACCGTAAAACGACTTTTCAAGTCGATTTTCAGCTTCCGTGGCGCACAGTCATCGTCAAACGACGTGACAAAGAAGCTCAACTATCGTGTGCGGCGCTGACAAATCGGTCCGGACAATCATTTATAACATTCGGTGAGCGAGTGAAGCTCAGTGAACAGGCGCCGCATTGGCTCGGTGAGGGTGATGTCGCGGCGTGCCATTACTCTTTCGGCTATGGCGAAAAACTTGGTGAGCGGCACATCGCCGAATCCTGTCCCGGCCGAGCCTTCGCTGAACGAGGCTACGAAATTGCGCGGGAATCCCGTGCCGTGGATGTTGACGCCGACGCCGACAACCGTGGCGGTGTTGAACATCGTGTTGATGCCGGCTTTGGAATGGTCGCCCATGATGAGTCCGCAGAACTGCAGTCCGGTGCGGAGAAAACGCCGCGAGGTGTAGTCCCACAGCTTGATTTCCGTGTAGTCGTTTTTGAGGTTGGAAGCCACACAGCCGGCGCCGAGGTTGCACCAGGAGCCGATCACGGCGTTGCCGAGGAATCCGTCGTGGGCTTTGTTGGAGTAGGGGTGCATCACCACATTGTTGAGCTCGCCGCCCACTTTGCAATGCGTGCCGATGGTGGAGGCTCCGTAGATTCGTGTGCCCATATTGACGGTGGCGTGTCGGCCTATGTAGATTGGGCCGCGCAGACAGCTTCCCTCCATCACTTCGGCGCCACGGTCGATGTAGATGGGGCCGGCCTTTGTGTTGAGCGTGACGCCTTCCACGTAGGCTTCGGGGTGGATGAACACAAGCGCAGGATCGCCGATCACGGTGCATGTGGCGCTTATCGTGGCGTCTGTGCCTTGCGGGACGAGAGCGGCAAAATCGGCTTTTATGGCATCGGCGTTGTTGATGAACAGATCGTAGGGACGTGTTATGGCTGTCGGTGCCGGCCCGTTCCATGCAATGGTGCCGCGGGCTTTCGCCGGGTCGTTGAATCCGTTCATAGCTATGGGCTTGCCGTCGGCACCGGCCAGCATCACGCCTGCGGGGAGCGCAGCCACAGCCTCGGCCAGAGCCGGGGTGGGGATGATGCCGGAGGCTATCGTGAGGCTGTCGGCCGGGGCGCTTTCCTGCGGGAAAAGTTCGGCGAGATATGGTGCGGTGGAATAGGAGTAGCGCCCGGGAAGCATGCGTTCCCATTTGGAACGTATTGATCCGAACCCGATATGGAGTTCGGCTACGGGACGGGTGAATGTCAGCGGAAGCAGACCCGAATATGCTTCCGGTGTGTCGTGAAGTATGATATTTCGCATTGCCGTGGTTGGTTGGTTGATGCAAAATTAATAAATTTGCAGCGTAATAAACCCGTCAACACGGCATAACTTTTTAACGCATATGAATTTTATCGCTACAGAGATATCAGGGGTGTGGATTGTAGAGCCGCGTCGCTTCGGCGATGCCAGAGGCTATTTCATGGAATCGTTCAAGAAGTCGGAATTTGAAGCCAATATCGGTCATGTCGATTTTGTGCAGGACAATGAATCGTTCTCGTCGCGCGGGGTGCTTCGCGGCCTCCACTTTCAGAAAGGCGAATTCTCGCAGGCAAAGCTCGTGCG
>CAJJOX010000265.1 GCA_905193485.1 uncultured Porphyromonadaceae bacterium
AAAGGGCGCATAGCGGGAATATTGCGAGAAAGATGACTGTAAGGCGATGTCGTAAGTCCATTGAAGTGCTGTAATGATCGTTCGGATGGCAAATGTAGCGATTTTTCGTGATGATTGTCCCCGCCGGTCGTCGAAAAATGCTATCTTTGTGCTTTGGTGGCCTCAGGGTCGCCGAAGCTGCAATAAACATGTGCCATATTACGTTATTATATGGCTGCATTGTGCGGTTTTGTTAAAATTCACAACGGAATCAAGGAATAAATGAAAAGCATATCCACACGCTTATATCATATCATTTTGCCGGTGTTGCTGCTGACGGCGGTTACGGCCGGTGCTTTTCCGCTTGAAACCTACACCACTCAGTCGGTGCTCGCCTCCGGCCGCTGGATGAAGGTGGCGGTCAAAAGTTCCGGCATGCATTTCATCCCGGCTTCCATGCTCCGCTCATGGGGATTCAACGACATCTCTAAAGTGAGCATACATGGATATGGCGGCGCTCAGCTGCCTGAGCATCTCACACTTGCCACATATGTCGACGATCTTCCCGAGGTGCCCGCAAAGCGCACTTCGGCCGGGATCTATTTCTATGCCGCGGGGCCCGAAACATGGACATTGCAACGGCAATATTACACGCAGACGCTTAACGCATACTCGACCGAGGGCTTCTACTATGTGACACAGACTGACGGCCAGCCGCTTGACCTTACCGACGAAGGCGAATATGTGGCAGGGAACGCTCCCGCCACACGGTTTACCGAGCGCCTCTTTCATGAGGTCGACCAGGTGTCGATCAGCGAGTCGGGGCAGGCGATGTATGGTGAGGATTTCCGCTATACACGCTCCCGTTCGTTTCGTTTCGACATTCCCGACTGCGATGAGGGGCGGCCGGGATGGATCAGCATTACATTCGCCACGGCATCGACCTCTCAGACACGTGTGGAAATAAGCATCGACGGCCAGCGCACGGAACGCGACCTCACCATAGGCATCAAAAACGACAATTATGGCGCCCAGGCCACCTATAGCGGTTCGTTCAATCCTGTCGGCAACTCGACGACGGTTTCCCTCAACTATGTTTCGTCGGGTATAGTCGAGGCCGCTCATCTCGACAAGATCACCCTCAATTATACGCGTCGCATCAAATTGCACAACGGACGCCTCTCTTTTGAGTCGAGTTCGACCACAGTAGGGCTTGAAGGCGGCGACGCAAACACGCATGTGTGGGATGTGACCGATCCGTCCCGGCCATTCAGGCTCAATACGGTCATGGCCGACGGGCTCCTGTGCTGGACCAACCCGTACACCGGCCGTCGCCGCTATGAAGCGTGGACCGAATCGCGTCCTGTCACGACCGTGACTCCGGTCGCTTCGGTCGGCAACCAGAATCTCCACGGGATAAGCGATCTGCCCGATATGGTCATCTTCACCGTGGCCGACTGGGCCGGCGAGGCCGAACGTCTGGCCAATTTCCATCGCGGAGCACCCGACAATTTCAATGTGCTTGTGGTGCGTCAGGACGAGGTGTTCAATGAGTTTTCTTCGGGAACCCGCGATCCCAACGCGTTCCGCAAGATGCTCAAGATGCTTTATGACCGCGGCGAAGAGGCTGGTCATCCGTTGCGCTACGTGGTGATGTTCGGGCGTGCCACATACGACAACCGCGCCCTTTCGAGTGCCTCCGGAGCGAAAGACGCTCCATTCATGCCCACATGGCAGAGCGTCGAATCGTTGGCCGAGGGCAACACCTATACATCCGATGATATATTCGGTATAGTGGGCGACAATTCGGGCAACTACTATCAGAGCGATCTCATACAGCTTTCGGTGGGCCGAATACCCGCGCGCACTCTCACGCAGGCAAAAAACTATGTCGACAAACTGTATGCCTATGCCTCCGGCTCACCATCAGGAGAATGGAAAAACAACGTCGTGCTCGAAGCCGACAACGGCAACTCGGGGGTGTTCATGACAGCGCTCGAAAGCATGCAGCAGCGCATGCTGGAAAATGACGACGCTTCGGCTTTCACGTTCAACAAGGTCTATGTCGATGCTTTTCCCATCCAGGGCGGTGTGTGCGTCAAAGGACGCGAGCGCTTTTACCGTCTGCTTAATGAGGGCATACTGTTCTGGATCTACAACGGCCACGGAGCCATCGAAACACTCTGTGGCGAGGGGATGCATTCGCGTTCCGACCTCAACTCGATGTACAACAAACACTGGCCGGTGCTATTCGCCGCCACATGTTCGTTCCTGCAATGGGACAGCGATGCATCCTGCGGATCCGAAACCATCGCGTTCAACCCCAATGGAGGAGCCATCGCGGTGATCTCGGCCACACGCAAAGCATATGTGTCGCACAACAACAGCTTTGTGGCGGCTTTGGGAAACAAACTGCTGCAGCGCGACGGCGACGGACATTATAAGCGTCTGGGTGATTTTTTCCGCGACACAAAAAACATTGATTCGTTGCGCACCACCGCCGGACGGTCGCGCACCAAACTGCGCTATGCTCTTCTCGGTGATCCGGCCATGCGCCTGGCGACACCGTCGCCCCGAGTGACGCTCGAAACCGTCAACGGCGACGATTTCCTGTCGGGCAACTGCGTGCTGATGGCGCGTCAGCGCGCGCGTCTTGCCGGAACGGTCTATGGCACTGACGGGTCGCCGCTCGATGATTTCAACGGATCGCTTGCCGTGACTATCTATGACTCGGAATACAGCACTACCTCCAGCGGAACGGTGGTTGATGACACCGGTGCCCGCGCCGTCACATTCGAAGAGACGGGCAACAAACTCGCAC
>CAJJOX010000266.1 GCA_905193485.1 uncultured Porphyromonadaceae bacterium
CTGGTTCAGAGCGTCTGCCTTACAAGCAGAGGGTCGGGGGTTCGAATCCCTCAGCGCCCACCACCAAGTATAAAATCCATAAAAGCCCGCACTTCAGCGGGCTTTTCTTATAACCGCACCTCCCGGCTCATCCGGCCGCCCGATCCCGGCGCAGACCAGATGCCATGTGCCCCATATCCACTTTGCCATGGCTATTGGCCGTCAGGCTCATCAAGCTTGAAAACAATACGTTGCACGCCGTTCTGCCAACGGCAGCTCGTGATGCGGAAACGACCTATCTCAGCAGTGTGTCTGACATGTGCGCCGGCACACAGACATTGATCATACCGGCCGATATGAACCACGCGCACCATCTCGGAAGCGCCATCGGGAAGCCGGCTCATATCAAAACGCGACATGGCCTCCGACTGCGTGATCACCTCATCCCACACCTCGACATCCGCGTCAACTGCCGCATTGACATACGCCTCCAGCGACCGGACCTCTTCATCGGTCAACGCAGTCGGCAAATGATAGTCGAGTTTTGATTTCTTACGTTCCACATGTGCGCTGAAAGCGCGTCCGCACCCATACCGGCGATCCATCTCACCGTTCAGCAGATGTTCGGCCGAATGCATCGGCGGCCACTCCTGTTTGTTATGCCCGTTAAGCCTGATCTCTTCCATTCACTGATATTTTGCCACCGGCCGACGGTCGGTGAATTTCTCATGATTACACAATTAAAACGCCCGACATCACCGCCGTTTTCAGGCGCGACATTGGGCGTATGTCTACATGTGCTTGGCGTCCAAGCTGATTCGCGGAAAGACAGGGATTCGAACCCTGGGTACCCGTAAGGGTACAACGGTTTTCGAGACCGTCCCGATCGACCACTCCGGCATCTTTCCTGTGGCTTCGTGGGTGCAAAATTAGCAAAGTTTTTTGGCTCGACAATGTTTTTCGGACGTTTTTTTATAATTTCGCCGAAAATAACCGCTATAAATCAAAATGATCATGAAAAAATTGCTTCTGTTTCTAATCCCTTTGCTGGCCGCGTCGTGTGCGGGAAAAGGGGATGGCGAGAGCGCGTCCGGCAAGCCGGCCGATCTCAAAGTGATGAGTTTCAACGTACGTTACGACAATCCGGCCGACAGCCTCGACAATTGGGCTTACCGCCGTGAACGCGTGGCTCAGGCCATCAATTTCTATGCGGCCGATATCGTCGGCACTCAGGAGGTGCTGCACAATCAGCTTGAGTATCTGAGGTCACAGCTGAAAGACTATGGCGTTGTCGGAGTGGGTCGGGAAGATGGAGCAGAGAAAGGCGAATATGCGGCTCTCTGGTATCGCACCGACCGGTTTGATCTCGTGAAGTCAGACAACTTCTGGCTCAGTGAAACACCTGACGTCAAAGGATCGTTGGGCTGGGACGGCGCATGTGTGCGCATAGCAACATGGGCGCGACTACGCGACAAAGCCACCGGCCATGAACTGCTGGCGCTCAACACGCATCTCGACCATGTGGGCGTAGAGGCGCGTCGCGAAGGAATCACTTTGATTCTCGACAGCATAACAGCCATGCGGGGCGATCTGCCCGTAGTGGTCACCGGCGACTTCAATTCCACACCCGAGAGCGATGTGGTAGCTCACATCACCGGCGAATCGACGCCGAATCATCTGTCAGACACTCGCACATCATCGCCGTTAGTCTATGGACCGGCCTGGAGCTATCATGAATTCGGGCGTCTTCCCGAAAACGAGAGAGTGCTGATCGACTACGTGTTTACCGGAGGCCCGCTGTCGGTAAAGAGCTACGGCGTGCTTGCCGAAACGCTCAACGGCCGATGGCTCTCCGATCATTGTCCGGTGCTCGTCACTTTGAGCTGGCAATAACAGGCTAAAAAACGCACGGCATCAGTTGCCCGTGACGGCTATGCGCTTTGCAGATGTCTGCAGCTCATGGCCGTCGATTTTTATTGTGGCGCGGTAGATGTATATGCCGCGGCCGACCCGGGCGCCGCCCATGTCACACAGATTCCATTGTATCGGGGTGCTGAGGAACATGTCGCTCCGTCCTTCGACCTTCGAAGTCCACACGCGGCGGCCTGCGATGCTATAGATCTCAAGAGTCACCTCGGCGTTGGCGTCAGGGCGGTTATGGCTGATGTAGAAATTGGCGTGCGTCGATGCCGGATTGACATCGGTGAAGATGTCGAACACCTGCGGCGCCGCGCCCACCTCTACAAAAAAGTTGAGCGTCTGCGATGTCGAGTTGCCGTCCGTGTCCCATACACGGAATGTGAGTGTGTGGTTGCCGGGGCTAAGCTCACTCATGGGATAGGAGATGGTGCCGGAAGGCGAGCCGTCAGCGGCGGGGGTGTAATAGAGCGAAACATCGTTGAACGAGCGGTTCCCGTCAAGTTTCAGCGACATCTGGTGTCCGATACCGGCGGTCGACATATTGATCGACACATCGTCCGACACCCCGGCCAGAAACATCGGCTGCTCGTTGACCACGCTGCCGTCGGTGAAACTCGAGTGATTGAGATATGCATATTCGATCACGGGCGCATTCGTATCGGGCTCGGCTCCGTCGTCATAGCCAAACACATGGAAGTCACGCGAGCACCCCATAGCCTCACGGCCGTCATCAGCCAAGGCATAGAAATTGATCGTGGCCGGGCGCCAGTTGTCGGCTATCTCCGACGGCATGGCCACATCAAGTTCAAACCGACCGTTTTTCACCACACCGCGTCCGCTGTAGAGTTTGTTGCCCATCTCTTCGAATGT
>CAJJOX010000267.1 GCA_905193485.1 uncultured Porphyromonadaceae bacterium
TTGTTATAGTCGCGGTTCCAGTGCCACTGGGGGGCGCCGAAGCCGGTGAATCCGATCTGGTGTCTGTCGTTGATACGTTTGGTGACGTTGACAAACCAGTTGTAGGCATTGTAGTTTGTGCCCTGAATGTAGCCGTCGGCCCATTTGCGGGATCCGAGCACGGTCACGGCCCATCCGTTTTTCATCAGGCCTGTCGACAGCTTCACGCCAAACTGGTTCATGCCGTCATTGCCCATGCCGTACCATACCGATCCGCCTTTTTCGACATCAATGGTGCGGGTGGTGATGTTGATGGTGCCGCCGATCGAAGGTGTGGAGAGCATCGTGGCGCCAAGTCCGCGCTGTGTCTGGATCGAGGATGCCACCTCGGCCAGTCCGGCCCAGTTGCTCATATAGACCCCCCCCCATTCCTGATCGTTGACAGGAATACCATTGATGAGCATGGCGACGTTTTCGCTTTCAAAACCGCGCACACGCGTTTTGGCATCACCCAAGCCACCGCCTTCGGAGCGGGTGTAGACGCCGGGAGTGGTTTTCAGCACTTCGAGAAGCTCCGAGTTGCCGAGTTTGAATTCAAGCTGCTCGGCGCTTATGGTCGACATGGCGACCGGGGTTTCGCGCGTGCGGCCGATCGACTGGGTGACAACAACGTCGTTGAGCAATTTCGAGTCGGGTTCCATGACGATTACGCCGAGATTGGCGGCAGGAGCCAGCTCAACCGGTTTGTAGCCGACAAAAGAAACATTGAGTTTCTTGCACGAAGCCGGCACGTTGATTCTGAATTGGCCGTTGGCATCGGCGATGGCCACGATCTGTGTGCCCACGGCACGGATTGCCGCACCTGCAAGGGGCTCATTGACCTCGTCCACAACCTGTCCGACACAATTGATGTTGGGTGCGGCCACAGCCGTGACGCACGCAAGCCAAATTGCACTGGCTAAAAGAAGCAGTCTTTTCATATTGAAAGATTGTGATTAGAAATGTGATAATTATGATGTGAAAAAATTATTATCGCTTCACTTTGCAACGGCTTTACATCACCACGTAACATTTTGCCATTATCCACAAGGAATTCTACCTTTTGACAACTCAAAGGTAGATATATTTTTTATATTTTTTATAACTATTTTGTTAAAATTCAAACAATGCAGCCTTATGTCGCAGGTTTGACTACAATGCATCTGTAACCGATGCATAATCCCATGTTTTCAGCAAAGACGCAGACAGATCAGCGGCGACGCGTCAAACCGAGGCAACGCCATCAGCTGGAGCGGGCAGGCGCGCGCCTCAAGCGATCCGGAGCAATCGCCTATCGCCGGAGCGCCGGCTGCCCGAAGCGCATCGGTAACGGCGGAAAGGGCTCTTTCGGGTGTGTTGTTGTCTTTGCTCAGATGACAGAGAAATATGTGTGTCAGGCGGGGCGACAGCACATGGCCCAGAAATTCACCTGCCACTGCATTGTCGAGATGGCCGTTATCGGCGGCGATACGCGCCTTGAGATGCATGGGATATGGCCCGTTGCTGAGCATCGTGGCGTCGTAATTGCTTTCAAGCATTATGTAGCGCGCCTGCCGCATGTAATAATCAACGCGGTCGGTGATGCATCCGAGGTCGGTCGCGATGGCGAATGTGTGCTCGCCATGACGGATGAAATAGCCCGAATTGTCCGTGCCGTCGTGACTCACCTCAAACGCCGTAAGCTCAAAATTGCCTATTTTGAACGCAAACTCCTTATATATAGGGCGATGATAGTCTTTCAGCCGGCGGGATATGCTATGACGGCGCATAATGCCGCTGAGCGTCTTGGGCGTGCAGTAGACGCCGATATGAGGATGCTTGCGCACCAGCGTGTAGACAAACCGCACATGATCGCTGTGGTCGTGGGTCAGGCACACACCTTTTATCTTGTCGAAATTCAATCCGTTGGCCCGCAAGTCATCGCGCAGCTTGTCGGGATCTATGCCCGCATCGACAAGAAATCCGCCGTCGCTGTCGCCGATATACGAGCAGTTGCCGCTGCTGCCACTGCCGAAACTCATGAACACGATATCGTCACGCCGGCCTATGGCCGAGGCATCAATCTCGATAGATTCGACGGGGGAGGCATTCGCTGCCGCCGGTGAGGCATTCCTGACATCAAATTCCGACTCGGCGGCAGTGGGCGTTTCATCGGCAGCCGGCACCGGTGTGCCGGCGTCGGTGGTGAAGCCCGTTTCGTTGGTCAGATCGAAGAGTCCGGGCTGATTATACTTCGGCTTATATTTGATTTTGCGCGCCATTGTTCGGATCAGGAATAAAGGAGAAAGATTGTTGGCGTCTTGTCGTAGTCGTAAGTGGCCTTGGCCCATCGGCCTATCTCACGCGTGACGATCGATTCCCGCGGGCCCGTGACGTCGGAAGCCACACACAGGAGCATTGTCCGGGGCAGACGCTGGCACAGTTCGGCAATAAGGCTGTTGTTGCGGTAAGGCGTTTCGATGAATATCTGAGTCTGGCGCTCATTCTCTATGCGGCGCTGCATCTCGCGCAATGCACGGGCGCGCTTGCCGGCGTCATGTGGAAGGTATCCGGCAAATGCCCACGTCTGGCCGTTGAATCCGGAGGCCATGAGCGCGAGAAGAATGCTCGACGGGCCGACAAGAGGCTTGACGCGCCAGCCCCGCCTGTGCGCCTCGGCAACCGCGGGGGCCCCCGGGTGCGCCCCCCCCCCCCCCCCCCC
>CAJJOX010000268.1 GCA_905193485.1 uncultured Porphyromonadaceae bacterium
ACGGCGTTGCCGCTATTCACGCCGACCGCCGGCCGCTGTGTCGGCCAAAGCGGCAGCTATGGCCCGTTGGCGCCGGGGCTTGACTTTGCTTTCGGATTCGTCGATGAATCATACATCGAAAAAGCCAAAGATCGCGGATGGCTAATGCTCAACGACGGCCAGACTACCCCGGCCGTATACTCACACACAAACGAGCTGAACATCGAGCTTACGGTCGAACCTGTAAAGGGACTGAAGATACAACTGACCGGCAACCGCACCGACAATCACACGTCGCAAATACAATTCATGTATGACGACATGCCCACAACCTACTCCGGCAGCTACACAAAAACTCACTGTGCGATTGCGACCGCACTGCGATCGTCAAGTCCCGATAACGGTTATGCATCCCCCACATTCGACAAATTCATCGGCAACATTCCGGTAATAGCCGGCCGCATCGAGAACCAGTATCGCGGCACGACCTATCCCACCGGCGGCTTTATGAGCGGAAACGCAAATGCCGGCCAACCGTTTAATCCTGAAGTCGGCACCATAAGTCCGACATCAAGCGATGTGCTCATTCCGGCCTTCCTTGCCGCTTATACGGGCACGGACGCAACCAGACAATATCTCGATCCCTTCCCTTCGATAGCTCATATCCTTCCAAACTGGCGCGTAACCTACGACGGACTTGTCAACATTCCGTTTATCAACCGGTTGTTTAAATCCATGACGCTAAGCCACGCCTACCAATGCACCTACACGGTCGGTTCCTATTCATCCTATCTCAACTGGATATCGGCTGACGGCTCCAGATTGGGATTCACTCTCGACGAGCTTACGGGTCAACCGATCCCATCATCTCCATACAACATATCGTCAGTGGCCATTACCGAACGTTTCGCACCGCTTGTAGGACTTTCCGCCACGCTCCATAACAATATGACATTCAACGCCGAGTTCCGGGAAGCCCGGACAATAACGCTCAACACATCGGCAGGACAAGTGGTCGAAGCCTCCCAACGAGGCATCACCGCCGGATTCGGTTATAAGGTCGTTGGATTCAACACCGTGCTGAAACTTAAGGGATCCCAACAAGGCATAAGCAACGACCTGACTGTCAACGCCGACTTTTCCTATGCGCTCAATCAGGCTCTTATCCGTCGAATCGAGAACAACTACACACAGGCCACATCAGGCTCACGTACCATCACATTAAACGTGGCTGCCAACTATATCATGAGCCGCCGAATGACCGTCGGGCTCTACTTCGAGCACCAGATCAACACTCCTCTTGTGTCGTCGACCGCCTACCCCACGACGAACACGGCATTCGGTCTTTCGTTTAATTTCTCTTTAGCCCGTTGATCATGACAAGCTATCTGCAAATCGAAAATCTCACAAAAAGCTATGGCGACCGCATCCTTTTTGATGCTGTCACTTTTGGCGTTAATCAGGGCGACAAAATAGGCCTCATAGCAAAAAACGGCTCCGGCAAAACCACGTTGCTGAACATCATCGCCGGCAAAGAATCGCCTGATTCCGGTTCGGTCATTTTCCGTAACGATTTAAGGGTTGGCATTGTCGACCAGTCGCCTGACCTTGACGAAAGCCGCTCTGTGATCGAAGCATGCCTGAATTCCGACACACCCGCGGCACGGGCTATTGCAGGTTACGAAGAGGCTCTGACATCCGGCATACCTGACCGCATCACGGAAGCCATGCGGCTGATGGATGCCGAAAACGCCTGGGACTACGATGATCGCCTCAAACAGATGCTCCACCAGTTGCACATCACCGACTTCTCCGCCCCTGCATCCACTCTTTCAGGCGGACAGAAAAAACGGGTGGCCATTGCCCGTACACTTCTTGACAGTCCCGACCTCATAATTCTCGACGAGCCAACCAACCATCTCGACATCGAGATTATCGAATGGCTTGAAGAATATCTCCGCCGACAGAATGTCACGCTGCTTATGGTCACACACGACAGATATTTCCTTGACAGCGTATGCAACAAGATCATAGAAATAGACCGGCAACAGATTTTCACCTACGACGGCAACTACGACTACTATCTGCGTCGACGGCAGGAACGCATCGACGCCATGGGCGCCGAACTGGCTCGCGTGAAAAACACGCTGCGCCGTGAACAAGATTGGATGCGCCGTCAGCCTCAGGCCAGGGCAGGAAAAGCGAAATACCGCATTGATGCGTTTTACGATCTCAAAGACCGGGCTCGCATAGATCTCCGAGAAAACAATGTCGACATTTCTTCAATAGCTTCGTCTTATATAGGTTCGAAAATATTCGAAGCCCGCAATATCTACAAGCGTTGGGGCGATAAGATAATTCTCAATGATTTCTCTTATACATTCGCTCGCTACGAAAAGCTTGGTATAATAGGACGCAACGGGGTCGGTAAATCCACTCTCATAAAGATGCTTCTGGGCATTGTCAAAGCCGACAGCGGCACTTGGGATGTGGGTGAAACCGTGCGTTTCGGATATTATAGTCAGGACGGCATATCGTTTGAGATGAACAAACGAGTCATTGACGCCGTTACGGAAATTGCCGACGACATCCGGCTTGAAGGAGGACAAAGCTATAGTCCCATGCAGTTTCTCACCAAATTTCTGTTTTCGCCAGCCGATCAGCAGAAATACATCCACACTCTCAGCGGCGGGGGGGGATGCCGTTGGTCTTATTCTGGAACCGCTCGGGGGAGGCG
>CAJJOX010000269.1 GCA_905193485.1 uncultured Porphyromonadaceae bacterium
AATGTGAAGCGCAGGTTGTTGAGCGGGTTGGTGTCGTTGACTTCCATGCAGGAGATTTGAATGCCGGTGGAGAGGATTGCCGCGGCGCGACTAAAGGAGCATGATGATTTGTCGTTTGATGTCGTCGTCGATCGTGCGGTAACGGTTGAATGCGCGGCTGTTGTCGGAGTGTCCGGTGAGTGAGCTGATGAGATTGGGGTCTTTGACCTGACGGTAGAGATTGCCGATGAACGTGCGACGTGCCATGTGGCTTGTGGCCACTTCGTTGATGGGACGGCGTATGGGCTGTCCGGTGTAGGGGCAGAGGAGCGATATTGTCCGTGTGATGCCACATTGCGAAAGCATCCGTTTTATCGCATAGTTGAAGCGCTGTGGCTGGATGAATGGGAGTAGGGGAGCCCGATGGTCGGATGTATGATATCGTTGCAGGATTTCTTTTGCGTGTGGATGAAGCGGCACACGTATCACCACGGGATGGTCGCCGGCCGTTTTACGGGCTATATATTCGAGATAGCCGTCAACAATGTTTTCTCCCGTCAGATGAAGCATGTCGGAGATGCGGCATCCGGTGAAACACTGGAAAATGAAAATGTCACGCTGTACTGACAGATCAGGATCGTCGGAAAAGTCATGTGTGGCGACGTCGTCGCGCTCGTTGGCCGAGAGATAGAATGGCGAGGGATATCTTTCGACGAGTGATCCGGAATAGCTGTCGAATGGATTGACTGTGATGATATGGCGTCGCACGCACCAGTTGAAGAATGTGCGCAGGCACCGCATCAGGGAGCATACAGTGTTGTGGGCACGCTTGCGTTCCGAGCCGTCGGGCTGCGGCTCGTGGCGATAGAAGGAACTGAAACGTGAGAGTACTGAGGATGTGAAGTCTTCAATTGTCAGCGGCTGTAAGGCGGCCGAGCGTTCAAACCGCATCATGGCGCCGGCAAGCACCCGGTAGTTGTTGAGTGTCGATTGTGCGATTTCGCGCGAATTGACAAACTCTCTGAACAGATTGAAAAAAACGGATTCGGAATTCATAGGGTCAAATTTTTTTGTCATGGCAATGAAATATTAAAAAGGGTGGTGTATGCCGGCTAATATAATGAGTTATTTTCGTCGGCGCACATGGCCTGATCGGAACATTTTCTGTCCGCTATGGCATGCGGGAGCGGTTCAATCCGGCGTTTCATCCTCGCGGCATGAACGATATCGACATTTCATGGTGCTGTGTCGTAAATTGTCCGGCGGTTTGCTGATTGGTGCGCTTATTGTTAAAATAATGTTAATGATATTTATGGCCGGAAGATAAATATTATTTTTACATTTCAAACTCACCACTCTTGCATATAAAATTCGGGAATAAGCCATGAATATTGAAGATTTTAGAGAGGTCTGTCTGTCAATGCCTTGTGTAAATGAAAATTCACCTTGGGCAGATCCGCGCTACCGCAATCTTATAACCTACACGGTCGCAGGTAAATGGTTCTGTCTGTTGGATCTCGACAATAAGGCATGCAACATCAAATGCCTGCCCGATCAGGTCGTCGGGTTGCAGGATCGTTTTCAGGGCGTTTCTCCGGCATGGCACATGAACAAGACGCATTGGATCAGTCTGGAATTGGATTCCGATGTGCCCGACGATAAGATATGTGAGCTTTTGCGACAGTCTTACGATCTTGTCGTCGGCCGTCTGACAAAGGCCACGAAACGCGGATTGGGACTGCTGTAGCGCGTTGCAATGTGCGGCCGTATCAATAGAGCAAGTATAACGGATTTGGGAATGAAGATATGATCAGGATAAAGCATTACGAATCGCCTTTGGGGATGTTGTTGCTCGGTTCATCGGGTGATAGCCTTTGTCTGTGCGACTGGCGGCATGGACGTCACCGTCACCGGGTAGACGAACGGTTGAGGCGAATGCTGGGGTCGGAATTTGAAGAGGGCACCTCGGAAGTGACCGAAATGGCGGCAATGCAGCTCGATGAGTTTTTTGAAGGACGCAGAATGATGTTTGATGTGCCGCTGCTGTTTGCCGGCACTGATTTCCAGAAAAAGGTGTGGACCGAACTGCTGAATATCCCTTACGGCGAAATGATATCATATGGTGAAGTGGCACGAAGAATCGGCATGCCGAAAGCTGTCAGAGCGGTTGCCAACGCCAACGGGGCTAACGCGATATCAATTTTCGTGCCTTGTCACCGAGTTATAGGACGCGATCATTCTTTGACCGGTTATGCAGGCGGACTTTCGGTCAAACGCGCGTTATTGACGCTTGAAGGTTCCATGTGTACGTAAATCGTTGTTTCATTCCCGAACGATTTGCGTATCTCATTTTCCACTTGTGTGGCTATGTCGTGGGCTTTGAAGAGGGTTATGCCGCCATCCATCTTGATATGAACGTCGACAGCGATTCCGTTGCCGATTTTGCGCGACCGGAGCCTATGGAAACTGTCGACTCCCGATACGCTGCCGATGATCTGTCGCAATGTGGCGATTTGTTCTTTGGGCAAGGACCCGTCAAGCAGTTCGTTCATGGCCGGACGGACAATGTCATAGCCAGCTTTCATGATAAAGAGGCTTACGACGGCAGCTGCCATCGGGTCGAGTATTCGCCATTTGCTGCCGAGGAACATCGCTCCGGCTATGCCTATGGCCGGTCCGCCAGATGAGATGGCGGCGGCGCGGGG
>CAJJOX010000270.1 GCA_905193485.1 uncultured Porphyromonadaceae bacterium
GGCCTTCTCCTCATGATGGTTTGCCACGAAGGTAAACGAGAGGTAAAAAAGGCAGATGAGAATCAAGAAGATAGCCAGAACACCGGCGACAATGCTTCCTAATTTTCCTTTTTGCATTGTGAGTTAATGGATGATATTTGAGTTATTAAATTTTAAATTTCACGGTTTCAGCCTGCAAATATACAATTTTCTTTTTGATTTCAGCCAATAGTTGCGGCCATTTTTCCGCAGTGTCATTTTTCGCGGGCTATTCTGTCGAAAATTTTTTTCATGTCATGGCCGGTGATCTGTGCCACGCCTCCGGTGATTTCCGACTGTACGATCGGCGCGGACGTCACCTCGCCGTCGACCACGATGGCAATTTGTCGTCCGATGTTATCGCGGGTCACTTTGGCCCACGTTTCGGCGTCGCTGTCGCCGAAACGCATATCGATAGACTCGTAGCAGCTGAGTCCGGTATCGTAGTTGCTGAATCTGATGTCGATGGTTTCGGTCGGAGTGAAGATCTCCGGTCTAAGCAGCAGAAAGAAGGTGTAGATGTCGTGGTCCTGCAAATTGAAGGAATCAAGGAGCCATGATACCGTCCGATCCGGTCCCAGAATCCGCCGGGCTTCGGGCTGCCTCAAAATCTCATCTACGGCAGCCTTGTCGCTGTCCGCAACTTTGAAGTCGCGGGAGTTGATATTATATTGCAGTAGATCCGACAGTTGCGGATATGCTTCTGACAGGTCTTGGATAACGGCAAAGGCGGAGTCGTTGTCGGCTACGAGATAAAACTTGATCTTCGCATCGGCCACATATTCCGTTTCTTCTTCCGTTTCTTCGCGGTCGTTGTCGCTTTTTTTGCCGCCGCAGGCGAGCAGTGCTAACGCCATCGTCGCTGTCAGCAGGAGGTGAAGGGGTTTCATAAGGCGGAGAATTGTTGTTTGCGTAGTGAGTTGATGAAGGCCGTCATCTCGGGTGTGTGAGCCTCGACGCTTTCGAGCAGGCGTATCTGGTTGCGTGTGCGCACGAGATTGTGGTCGGGATAGGATATCTTGTAATATGTGTCGCCGTTGATATAGTCGGTGAAGAAGCGCACTGCCTGCATGTAGGGGAAGAGGGCGGCGGCGTAGGGGAGATTCTCGACTTCGATGTCGGTGAGGAACTGGCCTGCCGAGCGGAGGTAGCCTTCGGTGAAAGCGCGGAATATGTCCATGCGGAAGCTCACTTTGTCGAGGTCGGGACAGTCTTCGGCCACGGTGTTTGCGCCGGTGCGCAGGAAGTCGCCGTAGTCGCTGAAGACGTATGAGGGCATCACGGTGTCGAGGTCGATGACACAGAGCACGTTGCCCTGACGGTCAAACATCATGTTGTTGACTTTCGTGTCGCAGTGGCAGATGCGTTTTGGCAGGAGCCCCTGACGGTGCAGCTGTTCGGCGCGGCACATGTCGTCGGCTCGGCGCAGAAGATCGTCGGCGATGTCGCGTACGCTGTCAAGGCGTCCCGCGGTGTCGGCTTCGAGAGCCTCGTGCAGTTGCTGCAGGCGGAATTCCATATTGTGGAAATCGGGGATGGTTTCGGTGAGCCGGTCGGGGATATCGACGAGCATGGCCTGGAACCGGCCGAAAGCCTCGCCGGCCGAGCGCGAGGAGTCGGGAGTGACGGCCTCGAAAGTTTCGGCTTCGGGAATGAAGAGCATCATGCGCCAGTAGTCGGAGCCGTCGAAGAAGTAGGTGATCGACTTGTCGGAGCGCAAGGGTATGAATGTGAGCACACGGCGGTCGATGTCGTCGGCGCGGGCCTCGGTGAGTTTGCGGCGTATGTGGCCGGTGACGGCCATGATGTTGTGCTGCAGCGCGTCGACGTCGGTGAATATGTGGTGGTTGATGTGCTGGAGCACATAGTCGGGGGCATCGGCTTCGGCTGTGTTTACTCGGTAGGTGTCGTTGATAAGGCCATTGCCTAACGGACGGATTTCGGTGATGGTGCCTTCGGTGGCGAACTGCGATGTTATCGACTGTAGATCTTTCATGGAATGAATGGATTATTATTGTTGGAGCTTATGTTCAGATTCAATTTCAGATTCAACGGAAACGTAGCCGGTCAGAGAGCTTCGCCGGTGTCGGTCAGCGGTTCGTAGGCGCCTATCGATGCCGGCACGGGGCGGGGAGTGCCGTAGAAATCGGTGTCAGGCAATTGTGTTTCGCATGGTGTGGAGGCGCCTATGGCCGGTGACTCGGTTTTGATCCGATAGTCGAAGATGTATTCCGAGCGCACGGTGTAGAACAGCGGATCTGACGACCAGATGCAGCTGACATAGTGGTCGTCGTCGCTGCCTTTGCTGCGCATGAGGCATCCGGTGAGATATATGTCGGTGCCGTCGAGATTGCTGCGGTTCACTTCGACCGACGAGCCGTAGAGAATCGAATTGGTGATTCGGGCGCTGAGAAACGGCAGCGACGAGTCGTCGGTATGGTCGGGATCGGTATGCTCCACCTGCACCAGCGCGCCGGTGATGGCGGAGAACAGATAGTAGTTGGAGAAGGTGCAGTTGACCATTTCGGCCGATCCGCCGCAAAGCTTCACGGGGCCGGCGCCTGCTTCGGCAAATTCAGAACCGGTGGCACGGATGACGCTGTGGGTCGACGTGAGCACATGTCCGGCTGAATTGCGCAGGCGGCA
>CAJJOX010000271.1 GCA_905193485.1 uncultured Porphyromonadaceae bacterium
CGATCGCCCAGAAGAACGACAGACGGGGTGCGAAAGCATCCACCGACATACCGGCTGCAACGCCCGCACGCAGGTACTCCAGACCGTCGGCCAGCGTGTAGGCCAACTCGATGTCGGCCGTGGCGCCTGCCTCCTGCATATGGTAGCCGGAGATCGAAATCGAGTTGAACTTCGGCATGTTCTTCGAGGTGTATTCGAAGATGTCGGCGATGATCTTCATCGAGAATTTCGGCGGATAAATATAGGTATTGCGCACCATGAACTCCTTGAGGATGTCGTTCTGGATGGTTCCGGCCATTTCTTCAAGCTTTGCACCCTGTTCGAGTCCCGCATTGATGTAGAAGGCCAGGACGGGGAGCACCGCGCCGTTCATTGTCATTGACACTGACATCTTGTTGAGCGGTATGCCGTCAAAGAGCACTTTCATGTCCTCGAGCGAGCAGATTGAAACACCTGCCTTGCCTACGTCGCCGACTACACGTTCGTGGTCGGCGTCATATCCACGGTGTGTGGCGAGGTCAAATGCGACGGAAAGGCCTTTCTGGCCTGACGCGAGGTTGCGGCGGTAGAATGCATTTGATTCGGCTGCGGTGGAGAATCCGGCATATTGGCGGATGGTCCAGGGTCGCATCGGATACATTGCGCTGTACGGGCCGCGGAGGAATGGGGGCAGGCCCGACACGTAGTTGAGGTGTTCGAGGCCTTCAAGATCCTCTTTAGTGTATATGTTCTTGACAGGGATAAGTTCGGGGGTGAGCCATTCTTCACCCGTGGCTACCGGTGCATGCTGAGCGCCGAAAGCGTCTTTGGCAATATCGATGGTTTTAAAATCCGGTCTCATTGTTGTAGGTTGATGTTGGGTGAATAATGTTTCATTTAAGAAGGCGGTTGTTGAAATCGCGCAGTGTGTCGAGCACGTTGCAGCGTACATGGATGAAATCAGTTATGCCGGCTGCTTTGAGATCTTCCATGCATGCGGGAGCTCCGGCGACCACAAATTGTGCTCGGCCGTTGAGATATTTGAATGCTTCCGGAGCAAGGGTGGCATATTCGTCGTCACTCGAGCAAAGCACTACGATGTCGGCACCCTTCTCAAGTGCGGCGTCGACACCTTGTTCGACGGTTTCAAAACCGAGATTGTCTATGATCTCATAGCCTGCGCATCCAAAGAAGTTGGTGGAGAACTGGGCTCGGGCCAGACGCATGGCAAGATTGCCGATCGTGAGCATGAAGACCTTGGGCCGGTTGGCGGCTGCTTCCGTCGCCAGACGAAGTGCTTCGAAATCGCTTGCCGCACGGGTGACGGGGAGTCCAAGTCCTTCTTCACAGGCTTCTTCTTTGTGACAGCCGCATCCGCATTTTTCCGAAGTGTGGATTTTAGAGGCCGCCATTTCGTTGATGTTGGGGAATTGGTTCGTTCCGAGAAGGATCTCTTTGCGACGTGCCACGTCGGTGTGACGTTTGGCAGAAGACTCGCGGATCGTTTTCTGGACATCGCCGGCATTGACCTGTGCAAGGAATCCTCCGGCATCCTCTACGGCGAGGAAGAGTTTCCATGCTTCATTGGCGATGGAAACGGTAAGCGTTTCAACATAATAGCTGCCGCCGGCGGGATCCACGACTTTGTCGAGATGGCTTTCCTCCTTAAGCAGGAATTGCTGGTTGCGTGCGATGCGTTCCGAGAAATCGTCGGGTGTCTGATAGGGTGTGTCGAATGGAACGACTGTGATTGAGTCGACTCCTGCAAGAGCGGCCGACATCGTTTCTGTCTGGCTGCGGAGCAGATTGACGTGAGCATCGTAGATGGTCTGGTTGAAGCGCGATGTGGTGGCATGAACAACCTGACGGCAAGCGTCGTCGTCGGCGCCATATTGTTTCGCTACCTGAGCCCAGAGCATGCGGGCCGCACGGAATTTTGCGAGTTCCATGAAATAGTTGCTCGAAACGCCCATGTTGAATTTGATCCGTCGAGCCACTTCCGAAGCATCAACACCCGCATCGGTGAGGAGCGTGAGCCATTCGGCGCCCCAAGCCATTGCATATCCCAGTTCCTGAAATATGTAGGCTCCGGCGTCGGAAAGCATTGCGGAATTCACTGAAAGCACACGGAGCGCGGGGACATCCTTGACGATGGCAAGCATTTCTTTTCCCATTTCAGCAATATCGCCCGGGAAAGCGACGCCATGTTTAAGAGCCTTCTTGAAGGGATTGAAATCGATCGATCCCTTGAATTCGTTCTCGAGTCCGTTGGCTTTGAGGTAGTCGACAAGCACTTGTGCAAATTGCAGGGCTTTGCGGGGGCAACATGTGAAATTGATTTCTACAGCGCCCACACAGATGTCTTTGAGCAGAGTGGCAAGCTCCTCCGTCGTGGCTTCCTTCACTTTGAATCCAAGCGAATTGATGCCTTTGTTGAGCACGTCAAGTGCTTTCGTGTTGGCGTCGGTTGCGGTGTCGGCAATGATTTCCTGCCGTGAGAGCCAGTCGTTGTCGGTTTTTGTGCCACGGACATAAGGAAATTCGCCCGGAAGAGAATCTGTGGTTTTGAGATCGGCAATATCTTCTGCGCGATACATCGGCTGAAGATTAAAGCCTTCGTTTGTCCGCCATACCAATTTCTTATCGAAGGGTGCGCCTTTAAGGTCATCTTCAACC
>CAJJOX010000272.1 GCA_905193485.1 uncultured Porphyromonadaceae bacterium
AAATAATCCGGCGGAGCCGTCGTGTCCGGAATGGCTCCGCCGAATCTATGCATTTGGATGAAAAGAGATTCCCTTTTCAGACCGGATCGAAATCAGTCGCGGTTGCCGAAGAACCGGAGCAGATAGAGGAAGAGGTTGATGAAATCGAGATATAGGCTCAGAGCTCCGAGAGTGGCGAGTTTGCCGACGGAATCCATGGGAGCCTGCTGAGCCATAGCCTTGATCTGCTGTGTATCCCATGCCGTGAGTCCGATGAAGATAAGCACACCTGCAATGGAGATGATCCAGTCCATGGACGAGCTCTTCAGAAATATATTGACAAGAGAGCAGATGATCAGGCCGAATAGGCACATGATGAGAATGGAACCCCAACGGCTGAGATCCTTACTGGTGAAATAGCCATAGACGCTCATCGCGCCGAACACGCCCGCCGTGATGAAGAAAGTCTTGGCGATGGAAACACTGGTGTAGACGTAGAATATCGGGAAAAGCATCAGGCCGTTGATGACGGCAAAGATATAGAACAGCATCGTGGCTGTGGACGAACTTATGCGGTTGATGCGCCCCGACACATAGAAAACGATGCCGAGTTCAGCGATCATAAGCACAAACATCGCCCAGCGGTTGGTCAGAAAGAATGAGGCAACATCATTGCTGCCGGCGCAGAACAGCGCAACGAAAGCCGTCACGAGCAGGCCGAGAAACATTTTGACATAGACGCGCTTCATGACGGACGACACTTTCAGATCCATCTCGTAGGCGCTCTGGGGAGTGAAATACTCCGGATAGTTGTTGTTCATAATATAAAAGTTGGTTGTTTACATTTGATGATTTATAATTAGACTGCGGAAGCGGCCGATAGTTTAATCACATTCGCTCCGGCACGCGTATGCCGAGGAGTCCCATGCCTGAAGCGACAGTGCGGGCGGTGCACAGAGAAAGAGCGAGGCGAAGGGCGCGGACAGATGCGTCGTCTTCCCTGAGAATAGAGCAGTCGTGATAGAACTGATTATATTCTTTCACAAGGTCATAGACATAGTTGGCAATAAGAGCCGGGCTATAGGTGCGTCCGGCTTCAGCGACAACCGCCGGATAATCGGCGAGGCGCTGTATGACCGTTATTTCACGATCGCCCGGCTTAACGCCCGCATAGTCGGTGAGGTTCATGCCCTCGGCTTCGGCTTTGCGGAGCACAGAGCATATTCGGGCGTAGGTGTATTGAATGAACGGGCCTGTGTTTCCGTTGAAGTCGATTGATTCCTTAGGATTGAACATCATGTTTTTACGCGGATCGACTTTCAGAAGGAAATATTTCAGCGCTCCCAGTCCCACCATTTCGGTGATTTCGGCAATTTCACTCTCGGAACAGCCGTCGAGCTTGCCGAGTTCGGCGCTGACCGCGCGGGCTGTGGCGACCATCTCGTCCATGAGATCGTCGGCGTCGACCACCGTGCCCTCGCGGCTCTTCATCTTCCCTTCAGGTAGTTCGACCATTCCGTAGGAGAAGTGGACAAGATCTTTGCCCCACTTGAATCCGAGGCGATCGAGAAGCAGTGAAAGCACCTGGAAATGATAGTTTTGCTCGTTGCCGACAACGTAAATCATCTTGTCGATGGGATAGTCCTGATAGCGCAGTTTTGCGGTGCCGATATCCTGAGTCATGTAGACCGATGTCCCGTCGGAACGGAGCAAAAGTTTGTGGTCAAGTCCGTCGGCTGTGAGATCGGCCCAGACCGAACCGTCTTCTTTGCGATACATGAAGCCTTTTTCAAGACCTTCGAGCACTTTTTCCTTGCCTTCGAGGTAGGTTTGGCTCTCATAGTAGATCTTGTCGAAGTCGACACCCATGCGTCTGTATGTTTCGTCGAAACCGGCATAAACCCACTCGTTCATCATGGCCCATAGCTTGCGCACTTCAGGATCCTTGGCTTCCCAGGCGCGGAGCATGGCACGTGCTTCCTGCATGAGGGGAGAGGCTTCCTTGGCCTCATCTTCACTCATCCCTTTGGCGACTAAAGCAGCCACTTCTTCCTTGTAGTGTTTGTCGAAAAGCACATAGAAATATCCTATCAGATGGTCGCCTTTCTGTCCGCGGCTTTCGGGAGTGCAGCCTTCACCCCATTTTTTCCATGCGAGCATCGACTTGCAGATGTGTATGCCGCGGTCGTTGACAATATTGGTCTTGATCACACGGTTGCCGCAGGCTTTGAGTATTTCGGATAGCGAATAACCGAGCAGGTTGTTGCGCACATGACCGAGATGCAGCGGTTTGTTGGTGTTGGGCGATGAATATTCCACCATCACGAGAGGCGACTTTTCCGTTGCCTGGACAAAACCGTAATGCGGGGTGTTCTGGATGTGGTTGAGCACCGACGCCCAGAAACCGGGCTCGATGACAATGTTGAGGAAACCCTTGATGACGTTGTAGCGGTCGACGGCAGGTTCGTTTTCAACGAGCCAGTCGCCGATCTCACGGCCGACAGCCTCGGGCGACTTCCGGGCGGCTTTCACCCACGGAAACACAACGATTGTCAGGTTGCCTTCAAACTCTTTTTTTGTAGTCTGCGGCTGAATGGAGGCGGGGTCGGCATCCACTCCGTAGAGTTCCTTGACGGCACGGGCCACGCCTTGGGCTATAATAT
>CAJJOX010000273.1 GCA_905193485.1 uncultured Porphyromonadaceae bacterium
GCGCTCACATCCCACAGGTGGAGGTTCATCTCCCAATAGGCCTCAAGATATCCGGCGGCGACATAACAGATGTCGATAGCTGCCGAACCGAGGCGCCGCAGTCCGCGGACCAGGGGCAGGATGCGGGAGAGATTGTCGAGGTTGTTGTCGGAGGATGTGTTTTTGTCGACGGGAAATCCGGTCGACACCACGCTGCGGCTGAGAAGTTTTTCGTCAGAACAACGTATCGGGCGGCCGTTGAGGAAAGCGCCGTTGCCTTGGATTGCGGTAAACATCTCGTCGAGATAGGGTATGTAGACTACGCCTGCCACCGGCGTGCCGCAGTGCTCTATGCCGATGGAAACGGCAAACATCGGGAGGCCGCTATTGAAATTGGTGGTGCCGTCGAGTGGGTCGATGACCCATCGGTAGCCGTCGTGACCCTGATGCTCGCCGGATTCTTCGGAGAGGATGGCGTGACCGGGGTATGTGTCGCGTATGTGGCCGATGATGACCGATTCCGAAGCCTTGTCGGCGGCGGTGACGATGTCGGCGTCGTTGAGCTTATTGTGAACCTCGAGGTCGCCGGACCGGAAATAGCCGAGCTGTATCTTGCCGGCTTCGCGGGCCCAGGCGGCCGCGTCGGATAGGAGTCGGGAGGGGGTGATGGTGTTCATTACGGTTGAAAATGGTCGCGGAATGTTAATTTGTAATAAGTCCGAGTCAGTTCAATATGCGGATTTTAATGCAAATTTACGAAATTGAGTTAACTTTGATGCCAAATAAAGCTATGAAATGAAGACGACTATCATAATATTGCTGATGGCGGTTGCCGCAAGCGTTTTTGCCCAATCTACAGCTGTCGGCCCGGAAAATGTGCCGAATCCGCAGTCGGTAGGACTGGTGCTTAGCGGGGGCGGAGCGAAAGGGATTGCCCATATCGGTGTGATACAAGCTCTTGAAGACAACGATATCCCTATCGATTACATCTCGGGAACCTCGATGGGGGCGATTGTCGGAAGCCTGTATGCGTGCGGCTTCACGCCTGACGAGATGATGTCGCTGATCGGATCGGATGAATTCGCACATTGGTCGACGGGTGTGATCGATCCGAAACTCACATATTATTTTTTGCAAGACGACCCGCTCCCCACAATGATGAATCTGAATCTGGGCGATTCGACACTGCTGAGTTCGGTGTTGCCGTCGAGCCTGATCAGTCCGTTGCCGATGAATTTCGCTTTTCTGGAGCTTTATGCGCCATATACCGCCCAGTGTGGCGGCAACTTCAACCGGCTTTTTGTGCCGCTCCGCACCGTGTGCTCCGACATGACCAACAAGCGCATGGTTGTTAGCTCGGGCGGTTCGCTGGGCGATGCCGTGCGCGCGTCGATGAGCTTCCCCCTTGTGTTTCATCCTATCCAACGCGATGGGGCACTGCTTTACGACGGCGGCATTTACGACAATTTCCCGGTAGATGCGATGCGCGATAATTTCGCCCCGCAGATAATGATCGGAGTGGATGTGTCGACTACCGACACGCCTGACGAAAGCCAGAACATGATGACGCAGCTCGAAACGATGATAATCCAGCACAGCGACTATTCGCTTCCGGCCGACGAAGGGATAAAGCTCCGCATCCATCTCGAGCAGTTCGGCTTGCTCGATTTCGATAAAGCGAAGACCATATATAAGATAGGTTATGACCGAGCAATGGAGATGATGGACTCGATAAAGAGCCGCATACACAGCCGTACGCCTATGGAGGCACGGCAGCTTCGTCGCGCCGTGTTCAAGTCGCAGACGCCGGCACTGGTTTTTGACAAGGTGACGGCAAGCGGGGGAACGGCGTCGCAAAACGCCTATGTGCGGTCGCTTTTCACACGTCATGATGCCGACACATTCGGAATCTCGCGGGCGCGAAATGCCTTTTATCGTGCCATCACTCCGGGCAAATTCCGCAATCTCGAGCCGATGGCGGTGTATGACGATACGACACGGATGTTTGAGCTTAGACTGAAGTCGACATTGAAAGACAACATCCTGTTTGGCGTGGGCGGCTATCTGTCGACGTCGACCAACAGCATGCTGTTTCTGTCAGGAGGCTACAAGACGCTGAGCTACAACTCTCTTGATGTCCGCCTGAACGGATGGATAGGGCAGAGCTATCTTGCGGCCGAGGCTTCGGCCCGCATCAGGCTCATGCGGTCGGTGCCGTCGAGCCTCCGGGTCATGGCGGTCGTTTCGAGGCAGAAATATTTCCGCACCGACAAATTGTTTTATCAGACGAGCGAGCCTACGGCAGTGGTGGCCAACGAATATTTCGGCCGGCTCAGTTACGGCATCGCGACCGGACGTCGCAGCAGAGGCGAGCTCAGTGTCGGGTTCGGGCATCTTGAAACCAAAAATCCGCTCAGTTGGGGCCAACCGTCGGATGGCCACGATTTTTTGCGGCAAAACCTGGCTCAGGCACGTGCGAGCATTGAGTATAATACACTCAATTCGGCGTTTATGCCGACAGGCGGAGCGTTCTGTCAGACCACGATCATGGGTGTAGTGGGACAGGCTTTCGTCACATCGGCGGAAGTGAACGGCGGCAACAGGGTGCGTGACGCCCGGGCGTGGAGGCCGGGGGGGGTCCCGGCCCGGG
>CAJJOX010000274.1 GCA_905193485.1 uncultured Porphyromonadaceae bacterium
CGTCTCCTCACCTCCATACCGGGCAGTTCGGAGGCCATGCTCGGCGGCATCGTTTCATACGCCAACTCGGCCAAAGAACATCTGCTCGACGTGAGCCGCGAAACCCTGGAGGCCTACGGCGCAGTAAGCATCCCGGTGGTCGAGCAGATGGCACGCGGCGCATGCCGCGCCTTCGGCGCCGACATCGCAATGGCCACCAGCGGCATAGCCGGACCGGGCGGAGGAAGCCCCGACAAGCCGACAGGCACTGTGTGCATCGCCGTCTGCAAGGGCGAAAGAGTGGTGAGCCATACATTTCACTTCCACGGCAACCGTGGCGAAGTGATCGATCTGGCTTCGCGCGAGGCCCTCTCGCTTGCCTTGAGCTGTCTGCAATGACCGGGAAATCCGCCTCGCCGGGGAACCGACTGCGTGTCGCGTTTGTTGAGATTACATGAATACCTCAACATCTGACACAACATCGGCCGTAACCGTCAATTTCACGTTTATGGTCATCTACATGGCGGCCATCAGCGCTTTCGGGTCATTTGTCAATGACATGTTCGTGCCGGCCATGCCGGAGATGACCGATGCATTCCATTGCTCCATCCCCACCATGGAACTCGGACTCACCATGGGCATGATCGGTCTGGCCTTAGGACAGCTCGTACTCGGCCCCGTGAGCGACAAATACGGCCGCAAGCCCGCACTTTTCTGGTCTTTGGCGACTTTCGTTGTGGCCGGCACCGCAAGCGTTTTTTCAACGAGTGTGGGGTTCTTCCTCGTATGCCGTCTGTTTCAAGGATTCGGAGCCTCCGGCGGATACTTTCTGGCACGCACCATTCCAACAGATGTCTACGGCGGCAGACAGCTGGCAAGAACGATGGCTCTCATCGGGGCGATAAACGGCGTGGCTCCGGCTCTGGCACCCGTGGCCGGAGGTTTCGTGTCGGGACTGTTTGGCTGGAGGGCAGTGTTTGTCACGCTCACCGTGCTCGCCGTGACAGTGATGGCTTTCATGCCGAAGATGAAAGAAACGCTGCCTCCCGAAAAACGCATCAGGGGATCGCTGTTCAGTTCGTTCGGCAGCTACAAAGCGCTGATGCGCAACCGTCCGTTTGTCATCCACGTGATGCTCAAGGGCGCCGCGCTCGGACTGCTCTTCGCCTATATGTCGTCGGCTACTTTCATCATACAGCGCCACTTCGGATATTCGGAAATCGGCTTCGGCCTGATCGTCGGCTTCAATGCCCTGATCGTGGCCGCCGGTTCCATGACAGCATTGAAATTCAAACTGCTTAAAAAAGCGGGCTATATCGGAGCCTTAATGCTGTTCGGCGCCGCACTGGCCGAATTCGTGGTGCTGTTTTTCTTCAGCCATAGTTTTATCCTTTATGAACTATGCCTCATACCGATGGTCTTTGCACTCGGCATGATTTTCACCATGGGCAACACGCTTGCGATGAACGAAGGCAAAGCGGATGCCGGCGCCGCATCGGCCATCATAGGCATTATCGGCTATATCTATGGAGCCATCGTTCCGCCTGTAGTGGGCAGCCACGGAGTGTTGCGCCCGACAGCCATAACCATCCTTGCAGTGGCGGCGATAACCTTAGTGTTCGCCATCTTTTCACGGCGTTTGCCCGCCGATCTCGAGAAATAGCATCCGGCTCCGGACTACTCATGGCGCTGCCACAAGGATTTTGAGCCTGTCGCACACGGCACTGAACAAAAAATCATGAGCGTGAAGCATCGCGCGCCGTGCCTGCTGCGTGCTCAGCGATCCCAACCGACCGACTATCCCGGCGACAAAATCGTCGAGTATTTTCGCCACATGGCTATCGAAGAAATCGCGCACCCATTGCAGACCGGCACGTGCGCCACGGCTCAGACGGTCGTCAACGGCCTTATCGCGTCGGGCATCGCGCTTACGCCGGAATCTGGCCACGGCCCGACGCGCGCGTGCGGCGAAACGGCGGTGCAATTCATGAATCATCGCCGGCTCGGCGTCGGCGATGACGGCACCGGCTATCTCTTCATCAGACTGCGATGCAAGTTGCTGCCCGTAAGCGAGCACCCTCTTCTGCTCATCGGGCGGAAGGGTGAGCAAACGGCTCACCTCGTCGATAGTAAGTGTGATTTTCATAGCTTGACAATTCGTTTGTGATGCAAAGATAGTGACAGCCCGGGCAACAATATCAAGCCTACGATGTTAACAGATGCAAACAGCGTATGTCGCCCGAAAGGCGTCACGCGACATTTGCCGGAGTCAAAGCAAATGCTTAGATTTGCAACGCGACAGGGACGCCGCGCCACATCAAAGCCGACACGTCTTTTGAAAAGCACAATCATCAAAACGACATACCATTACAATCATTATTACTCCCCAATCATGCTTAAACACCTATTAGCTTTCATTTTCGGAGCCTTGGCCCTTACCGCCTGCAGTGACTCAAACGACGAGCCCTCCGATCCCGGGAACAACAACACACCACCCGCTGACAGCCGCAAATGGCATCTTCAGTGGGAAGAAGACTTTGAATCGGGCATTCTCGATGAAAATGTATGGAGCCGCACCGACCGCGGCACCCCCGACCGGGCCGCCACACACTCGCAAGATGACCGCTGC
>CAJJOX010000275.1 GCA_905193485.1 uncultured Porphyromonadaceae bacterium
GATCGACGGCAGTAGGATTGGGAAGGACATCGACGAGCACGCGGACGTTGTATTTCATGGCACTGTCGCACATGGCCTTGAATTCGTCGCGCGTGCCGAGCAGGTAGTTGCCTACTTTCCAGTCAATGGGCTGATAATAATAATACCATTTCCCTATGACTGAATCGCCGGGCTGGCTATATAGTGCTTTCCCCCCGCCTTCGCCGACAAAACAGGTGTTGGCCGGAGAGGTCTGAACAAAGTCATAGCCTGCATCGGCAATAAGCTTCATATTTTCAGCAATCGTGTTGAAATCCCACGACCAAGCGTGGAGTATGACATTGGTGTTGGTGCCTTCCACGTGTCCGTGACGGGGTGAAGCCAATGCCGATACCGTGACAAGGAGTGCACTTGCAAATAATGTAAGTTTTTTCATTTTGGGTATTAAGTGATTTTTGTTGTAAGTATGATTGTGTAAAGATACATAATCTGTAGCTAAAGGCCAAATTTAACATGATTTAACCCTCTTTCATTTTGTAATGTTTTTATCGTGTTGGCTTGCATTTTTATTCATTTCGGCCATGGGTGACGAAAATGTCAGAGGCTCACGGGCCTAAAAAGCGATGAATGTGACAAACCCGATTTAACCGCATGATTGTTATCGCGCTATGAAACGTCAAAATAATTTTCTAATTTTGAATCGCAAGCAACAATTATAACAACATCTATAATTGCTTTTTCATAAGTGCTAATTAGACAATAGATAAAAATCCACTGACGTTAAGTACTATGTGTAAATGATGGCGGTCGCTCGTGAGAGCATCCGCCATTCATTTTTCAATACGGAGTGTGATGACCCGGCTGGTGAGCGCGCCTTAGAGGGCACGCCATTGCGCAAAATGCCGCCGGTGATCCAGATATGTTAAGTCGTGGCCATGAGTATAGGCCTCGCGCTCAAAAGAGATGGCTCGGTAGGCCGCAAACCAGTCACGCAACAACATCAAACGCCATAACCATTCAAAAAAATATAAGATATAGAATGGTATAAAAAGCAATTCGCGCATTTGCGCCGTATGTATGCGTTCATGATTGATCACGGTGGAATTTATCCAAGCCGGATCGCGAACGAGCAACAGACCGAAAAAATTCACACAAAATCGTTTCGGGACAAGACATGTCTTTAAGATCAACGGTTTTTTAACGGTCATGGCGCAGAATTGAAGGCAAAACGATGTAGTCAGGAGCTATATCTATCCTGAACGGCATGCCGCGTGAGCCTTTGATAAGATAGCGTTCCGACAATCCCGGATCAAGAATCTGTCGGCGGATAGCCCGTCGTGTCATCGACAGTTTCTGCTGCATGGATTCTCCGGAGAGATCTACGAGATCCGCTATGGAATCACGAATCGCCTGTTCCTTGATGCGCGGACGAACCATCGAATATATTTCAGTCAGTTCATAGGCGTAATCCCCGATCTCCTTCATGCGAATACCCTCGGGATGACACAGAAAAAGGATATAAACGGCGCGCGACAACGGCGTCATATGTAGCTCCATTTCATTAAACCCCGGCAGAAAGATGCGCATGTCGCCATTGACATGGACGGGAGAAAGCTGCTGCGACCGAATGAGCAGATGGCCTTTTATTACCTGATTGATGGCTTCAAGCGGAGGCAATTCATTAAAATGCCTCGTATAGTCAAGCACCATATTGGAAAGCCGGGCAAGCCATTGCTCTTTTTCACGTTCGAGACAAGACTCGGCATACCGTTCATCCTGATCTGATAACTGTTGAGCCGACATTGACGGAAGCTTCGCCGTCGGATCAGGAGCGAATACAGCGCCTACGCAACAGTCATCAGCGTTATCACAACAGCTCTCAGTTGCCTCTGAAGGGAGCACATCATATTCTTCATCATCGGAAAAATCATCGTCATCTTCGTCCGGAGCTTCCATTGACAGAAACCGTGTACGAAATTTCGACAAAAAAGGCCGGCCCCTATACACAACATATTTATCGTTGTCAACCGGGAAAAAATCCTTCAGATGATGGCGAAGAAATGCCGCTACATCTGTGTCCGTGTCAATGTTTTCATACGGGACTATTGCTAAACTGTCGAACTGATCATTGAGAAGATTAATCCGCCTCACGACAAGCGACCAGTGTAGCGTCGCGGCCTCAGATTCAACAAACCGGCAATCGGCCAACGTACCCAGGCACATAATCACCCTCTGAATCCTACGCATATTACAACCGTCCATCGCCTTGTAGCCCTGCGGTACGAAAGCAATAAGCAAACCATAACGGACACGACTGAGATCGCTGACAGCAATCTCGGAAGACCGGATGAATGAAGCATCAATCATATTATATTAACAAAATATATGGGAATCTCGAAACAAGCACACCAAATCTCTTGATTACTTTTACAAAGATACAATAAAGGGGGCGTTTCGCAATGCGAATCCGGAGGATAGGAAAGGATTTTTAGATGGCGCGGAGGAAATTTCCATCGCGATTTCCCCAATGCCGGGAATGCACACCATCGGGACGCGCCGGCCCCCAATCGCAATGTACGGACGCGCCATCGGTGCGTCCGCGCCCGCATGGC
>CAJJOX010000276.1 GCA_905193485.1 uncultured Porphyromonadaceae bacterium
GTTGGTGATGAGGATGTCGTCGGAGGCGGAGGCATTTTCGCAATCGGCCATTCCGAGGAGGATGTCACGGAGTCTGTCGATGCCTTGTGCGCAGGCGGCGGAAACGGGAAGGACGGCGATATGGCCGGGTGTAATGTCGGCTCGGCGGGTGAAGTTGCACACAGCATCGGTCGCGGCATTATTGGCCGGAAGATCGTTTTTGTTGAGAAGCACTATGAGATAGCCGTCGTTTTCTATCGCCGGCGCGGCGGCTTCGTCGAGTATGTTGTCTGGGAGGGGGATAGTGGAATCGACGACGCATATCACGATTCGCGCATGCGCTATGGCCTGACGCGAGCGTTGTATGCCGATTTGCTCGATTTGATCGGAGGTGTCGCGCAGTCCTGCCGTGTCGATGAAACGGAAGCGGTAGTCGGCGATTTTCCGAGTTTTTTCGATGGTGTCGCGTGTGGTGCCGTGGATATCGCTCACGATTGCGCGGTCATCGTCAAGCAACACGTTGAGCAACGACGATTTTCCGGCGTTGGTGGCGCCGACTATCGCCACCGGGATGCCTTCTTTGATGGCCTGTCCGCTGCGGAATGAGTTGTGGAGTCGCAGGACTTCACGATGCACTTGTCCGGCAATGTCGATGAGGCGGGTGCGGTCGGCGAATTCCACATCTTCTTCGGAGAAGTCGAGCTCGAGTTCGAGCAATGCGGCAAGATCGACAAGCCGAGCCCGCAGTTCTGTCAGCCGCTGCGACACACCTCCGCGCATCTGAGTCATGGCGATACGGTGGGCGGCGCGCGAATCGGATGCAATGACGTCGGCAACAGCCTCCGCTTCGACCAGGTCCATGCGCCCTGCGGCAAAAGCGCGACGGGTGAATTCGCCGGGTTCGGCCATTTGGGCTCCGCCTTGTATGAGTGTGTGGATGAGCTCACGCTGCACATATCGCGATCCGTGAACGCTGATCTCCACGACATTCTCGCCGGTGAAAGAGTGCGGAGCGCGGAACACGGTGGCAACCGCCTGATCGAGTTCGCGTCCTTGCGCGTCGGTGACGATGCCCAGATGTGCGGTGTGTGATTCGGCTTTTGTCAACGGTCGGCCTTGCCATATGCTGTCGGCTATGTCGATTGCCTGCGGGCCGCTGATACGTGCCACGGCTATGCCTCCGATGCCGGGAGGGGTGGATATGGCGCAGATGGTGTCGTTGATGGCTTCGGTTGTCATTTTTTGTCGTTTTTAGGTCTGATTGTGCTCCAAAGATGGAAGTCGCATTGTTTCTCCACTTCCGTTTCGATTTCATCCGGGAGTGCAGAGAAGAAGTCGAGGCCGGTAGCTTTCTCCACATCGTCGATGCTCACGGCTGCCGCCTGCATTCCGCCGGCCACTTTGTCGTTGGGCATTATGAAGCCTATGCCCCGCGCCGGATCGGCGTAGGGAGCGAGGATGACCTTGAAGAAGCGTTTGGGCACGACGACGCGTGTGTCGCCGATATATTCGCGTATGTTGTCGGTGAGTATGGGGCCGCAGACTATGATGATCGCGCTGTCGGCTTTTGCCCAGATCCGGCATTTCTCTTCAAGTTTTTTCCACGATCCGGAATTGAGGGAATGAGCCTGGGGACAGATGTTGGCAAGCGAAAATGTTCCGTGCATGGCCTCACGGCTCCATTTCATGTCGCCGGCCGGAGTCATGTGACCGCGGTCATATCCTGAGTAGCTGTAGTCGTAGGTTTCCGCACAGCCCGCAACATCGGGATCGTTGTAGAATGCGTTTTCTCTCGACACGGAGCCCTCGGTCATGGATGCCGTAAGTTTCCAGGCAACCCAGTTTGGCACATGCATGTCGGAATTGAACGACACGGTCATTCCGGGATATCTGACGATCTGTTCGGGTGTGCCGTCTGCCGTCACTACTTTTGTCAGGCTGTCGGCATCGGTGAGCGCCGCCCCGGATTTTTTTGCCGATGAAGCGTAGAGTTGCCATGCGCCTACGCACACAACCATGATTATTAGGAATGTGAGCATCTTTCCGATGCCCGTTCCCGATTTGTTATTGCGTTGTTTAGCCATTTGTGTGCTGAGTGAAGAAACTGTTTATTATACCGGATATTTCCATGATATCGTCAACATCAAGAGGGTCACCGATGGGCAGACTCACGATTTCAGATGCCATCTTCTCGGTTATCGGCAACCGGCCATGCGGTAGGTTGGCGTAGCATGGCTGCCGGTGCGGAGGCACCGGATAGTGGATATCGGTGGCCACGCCATGCTCCAGCAGATATTGCCGCAGGGTGTCGCGCATGCCTCCGCGCACTCTTATCACATATTGATGCCATACGCATTCCGATGCGCATTCAGGCCGCAATGGCGTTTCTACCAGCGGATTGCTGATGTTGCGCGAATAGGCGTCGGCACGGAAGCGGCGCCGGCGGCATATATCGTCGAGATCGGTCATCTTTACGCGCAACATCGCCGCCTGTATCGGATCGAGCCGACAATTGAAGCCTGCATAGATATTGTGATACCGGCGGTCGCTTCCATAGTTGGCGAGTGCGCCGCCCCCCCCGCC
>CAJJOX010000277.1 GCA_905193485.1 uncultured Porphyromonadaceae bacterium
GGAGTGGGGGGGGGGGGGGGTGGGGCGGAGGGGGGAGGGGGGATCACGGCGGCCGGACGCAGCCATCCTTCCATAGTCACTTCGGCCACGCGCACAGTGCCCGGAGGCAGCGACACAAGACCCGCGCCGTCGGCTGTGCGGCTCATGGTAAGCTGTGACGCTATATCGGTCAGCGGAAGGATCCCGAGCGGAGCCGTCAGCAGCATGCGTGAATACCAAGCGTCGGTCTGTTGCCGGATCAGCGTGTCGAGGTCGATGCCGTCGTCGCATGTGATCTCGGCGTCGCTGTGCAACGGTTCGAAAAAGCCCGCGAGCTTCCGCCGGGCTATCAGTTGCCCGGCGGAAAGGGTGATCACGCGATATCCCATAATCCGAGGATTCTCATGTGTGACTTCGGATGGCGGAGCACAAGACAGCTGGCTTCGGTGGCTACAAGTGCGTCGGTGTTGCGGACGCCCGACTTCTTGAGGTCGAGATGGTCGACACGGAATGGCCGATGGGTGTATTTGGTCATGTACTGCGGATCGATGATCATGCCGTCCATGGCATGTCCGCATTGGTCGAACACTTCGCTGTGGATCACGTAGAGCGATCCGAATTTCGAGCGGATCTCGTTGAAATCTATGCCCCAGCGGGTCACGGTGTCGCCGGCGAGGATGGTTTTCTGCGAGTCGAGCTTGTTGATGGCGAGGATAAGATCGGAACCGGCAACGAGTATCTTGCGTGTCGAGCCGGCGGCGTCGCCGGTGAACGCGAGTTTCATCATGTCGATGAGATCGGCTTGCGAGAGCCCTTCGAGAAGCACCTGATGCTCCATGCCCGCCTGATTCCAGATGCCGCGGGTGAAGAGCACTTCGTCGTGCTTCAGCGGGTCGGTGAGCCGTGCCATCGAGCCGAACAGGAAGCTTCTCTCCATGCCCATGCGCATGTCCATGATGGCCACTTCTTCCTGGTCGGAGAATGTCCAGCCCGTTTCTTTGGCCGACAGGCGTGCGAAGGTCGACTGTTCCACCTGTGTCTTGAAAATCTGGCAGTAGTTGCGGTCTTTAACCGGCAGCGCCTCAAACTGTGCCGTCTGCACGTCAAGCTCGGCGGCGGCGCGTCCCATGCGCACGATTCTGGCTCCCGATCCAATCGCGGGCATGGCGGTGGCCGAAGAGAGATTGAGAGCCGTCACCTTTAGGCCTCCGGCCGCATCGGTCATGCGCTCGTTGACGTAGAGGATCACCGGTTCCTTGCTGCCGTCGGCCTTTTCGATGGCGCTGTCGGGCAGGAGTAGCGTTTCGGTAGGGGCGAAAAGACGGTCGTCGGCAGTGTGGATCACCAGCATCGGATGGCCGTCGGGCGACGTCCCGTCGGCTGACGGTTCGGGGGCGGAATTCAGGGTGGAGGCATAGGGACGGGTGTCGACGGAATAGTATTCCACAACCATCGATGAGGCGGAACGGGCACCCACCATGCGTGAGATCTGGTCGACAGGCGTGGCCATGGGGCGGATGCGCACCACGCGACTGTCGACGTCGTTGACCAGAAGGCCGGGCGACGCCTCGCGGGCCGCCGATGTGGTGAGCGGGCCGTCGACCACGTGATAGCCGCCGTTGGTTCCATTGATGATAGAGGTGTTGTTGTTGGATGTTTCCATAGTCGTTTTGTTGGTTTAAGGGGTTGAAAATGATTTGTATGTGATGAATGGGGCGTGGGGGCGCCACAAACGGTCAGTCCCATACGCCCGGGCGGATTCCTGACAGAAATCCCGAGGCGAGGGTGTCGGCATTGTCGTTTTCGGTTCGTCGGGTGTCGTTGCGGCGTCGTGCGAGGTCGTCGAACAGTACCGGACCGTTCATCTGCCGTTCGATGGCTTCGTTGAGCCCGCGCCGGTAGCCTCGCTCCTCGGCCTCGGATACAAGGGTTTCGATGTCGACGTATGCTTCAGCGGATGTTTCAGTTTTCTGTGTCGGCCCGACAGTGGTGTCGGGCTGCGGATCGAGGTCGGGACGGTCGGGCGCTGATTGTGGCTGTTGAGTTTTGTCGGTTGGTTCGGTTACGGCGCCTGTCGTTTCGGGCGCCGCGGATGCAGTGTGTTGTTTTTCCATAATGTGATGCAGGGTGATAAAGGTGATGTGTGTGACGGTTGTCGGTCAGACTGACGTTGCAAAATTACGCCTGCCGTCGCCCCGTCAGATGCGAATTTGCGGCTGTCGTGAAAATCTTTTTTTACCTTTGCATCATCTTTAGAGATTCAGCAGCATGAAAGAAAACAGGATTATCATTCTTCAGCAGACCGATTCGACAAGCAGCTATATGGCGCGCAATGCGGCGGCGATGCGCCATGGCGACGTGGTGGCCGCTGTCAGTCAGACGGCAGGGCGCGGCCAGCGAGGCAACTCATGGGAGGCATCGCCGGGATTGAACGTGACAATGTCAATGATGCTGCGCCCGGCATCGTGGCCTGTCAGCCGCTCGTTCGGCATATCGGAGGCGGTGGCTCTCGCGGTGTGCGACACCATAGCCGGGGTCACCGCCGGACCTGTGTCGGCCATGATA
>CAJJOX010000278.1 GCA_905193485.1 uncultured Porphyromonadaceae bacterium
ACTGCAAGGCCTACGAACAATCGATATCCGACGAAGGCGGCATCGACATCACGGTATGTGAAATCGGAGCCATCGGTTCACTTGCATTCAACGAACCGGGCAGCGCACCTTCGAGCCTGTGCCGCCTGGTGCTTCTTGGCAGTGAGGCACGCCACATCATCGCATCTGACTACGGCTGCGAGCAGGTGCCCACCAACGCCATCACGCTTGGCATTTCCAATCTGCTGTCGGCACGCCGTATCGTCACCATGGCCTGGGGCGAAAACAATGCGGCCATTGTCAAAAAGACTGTCGAGGATCCGGCATCGGTAGCCGTTCCGGCATCGTTCCTCCAGGGTCACGCACACGCCAAAGTTGTTGTGGATCTCCCCGCCGCCGAGGATCTGACACGTATCAGCCAGCCTTGGAAAGTGACTTCATGCGAATGGAACGACAAACTTATCCGTCGCGCCATCGTATGGCTCTGCGAAATGACAGGCAAACCAATCCTGAAACTCACCGACAAAGACTACAACGACTGGGGCCTTGGCGAACTTCTTGCACTTTACGGATCGGCCTACAATGTCAACATCAAGATATTCAATGACCTGCAGCACACCATCACCGGCTGGCCCGGCGGCAAGCCCAACGCCGACGACACCTATCGTCCCGAACGCGCCAATCCCTACCCAAAGCGTGTGATCGTATTCTCGCCTCACCCCGATGACGACGTCATTTCAATGGGTGGCACCTTAAAACGCCTCGTTGACCAGAAACACGACGTGCATGTGGCATATGAAACATCGGGCAATATCGCCGTAGGCGACGAAGACATGATGCGTTATTTCCTGATGATGGACAAGATCGCCCCCATGTTCGGGTTCGGCACCGACGACTACAAGGCACTGAGCCAGAAAGTGCGCACATTTGTCGACGGCAAGAAAGCCGGAGAAGTCGACATTCCCGAGATCCGCGAGATCAAGACCATGATCCGTCAGGCAGAGGCAACCATCGCCTGCAATTATATCGGAGTCAAGCCTCAGAACATCCACTTCCTGCGCCTGCCGTTCTATGAAACCGGAACGATCAAGAAAGGCGATCTTTCGGAAGCCGATATCGACCGGGTGAAAGCTCTTCTTGAGGAAGTGAAACCTCACCAGATCTTCGTGGCCGGTGATCTTGCCGATCCCCACGGCACCCACCGTGTGTGCACCGATGCCGTACTTGCCGCCCTTTATGAGCTGCGCAACGAAGACTGGATGAACGACTGCCGCATCTGGATGTATCGCGGCGCATGGGCCGAATGGGAAATCGACCATATCGAAATGGCCGTGCCCATCTCGCCCGAGGAGCTGCGATTCAAACGCAACTCGATACTCAAACACCAGAGCCAGATGGAAAATGCTCCGTTCCTCGGCGATGACGACCGTCTGTTCTGGCAGCGTGCCGAAGAGCGCAACCGTGCGACGGCACAGCTCTATGAAAACCTCGGACTCGCATCTTACGAAGCCATGGAAGCATTCGTAGAATATCACCCGATCAAAGACTGACAGCCGCCCCGGCTTCAGACTTCATAAAGATACGCGAGGCGCTCTCCGAAAGAGAGCGCCTCGTTAATTTTTCTCGCGCAGTCAAAGCAGCCGCGGAATGTTGCGGAGCGTATCGACACCACCCGCGATGCAAGCCGGACGCATGGTGCCGGTTCAGCGCATAAAAAAGACGGACGGCCACTCCGCGGATTGGAGAGCCGCCCGAACCAATTATTTCAAATGAATCGGAATAGCCGTCTGCGACTATCGGGAATCAGATTATTCAAAGTTTGCCTGCGATTTCTTTGAATTCGTCGAGGCTGACGGTTTTCTCGTCAAGCGTGACGGCATTCTCGATAGCCGAGAAGAGCTTTATGTCACCCACCTGCTCTATCAGACGGCCACGATAGTTTTTGTCGTCAAGAATGTTCTGAGCATATTTGGTGATCGTTTCGTCGTCCATGTTTGTCATGCCGTACTGAGCGAACTGACGTGTGGCAATGTTTTTCGCATGGTCGAGGAGATCCTTATCCTCGATCTTGATCTCAAGCTGTCTGGCCACCTGCTCCTTGATAAGCTGCCATTTGAGATCCTCGGCAATCGAGGGATAGCGTTCGTCGATGTTTTCGGCATTAAGATCCTCGTTGCGGCTTACAAGCCATGTCTTAAGTATGGCATCGGGGAGCTGCATATCGCCGTATTTTGCCGTGAGCTCCTTGCGAGCGATGAACCGGAAAATCATTTCGGAATTGCCCTTGAGCTCACCGGCTATCATCTGACGGAGAGCCTGACGATATTCGTCCTCGTTGTGCACTTTGTCTTTACCGAAGACATTTGTGTAGAATTCTTCACCCAGTTCGGCAGGACGCACTACGATTATTTCGGAGATGGCCATTTCAAAATCGCCCTGCACGGCAGCGGTGCGTTCCTTGTCGATATTGAGCATCGATGCGAGCTCGGTGATGTTTCCATCGGCAGCTCGGCGTGGAGTGGACAAGACCCTGTCGCCCTCTTTTGTTCCATCTC
>CAJJOX010000279.1 GCA_905193485.1 uncultured Porphyromonadaceae bacterium
ACCCGGAATGCCGAAAGGCTATTAGGTTTCAGACCTATGAAAATCCGGTATGGCAACGGAGCCACCGTAGTAGTCCGAGCGAGGGAAAGCCTCGTACATGGCGAAGGGTGGCAGCTAACATTTTTAATACAAATTAACGGATAATGTGTGAGACATTATGAGAAATCCAGAGAGAGTATTAAACAGTCTGTCAGAGCACAGCAAAGTTTCGAGCTACAAGTTTGAACGGCTCTACAGGGTTCTATTCAATTCGGAGATGTTTCTCCTCGCCTACCATAATATACAAGGTAGGCAGGGAAATATGACGGAAGGTTCCGACGGTAAAACTATCGACGGAATGAGCCTGAAACGGATTGAAAATTTGATTGATGCGCTCAAAGATGAGTCGTACCAACCAAAACCGGCAAGAAGGACGTACATCCCGAAGAAAAACGGGAACATGCGACCTCTCGGCATACCGTCTATCGACGACAAATTAGTGCAGGAGGTATTGCGAATGCTGTTGGAAGCAATTTATGAAGGTAGTTTTGAGAACACCTCGCACGGCTTCCGACCCAAACGCAGCTGCCACACCGCACTGATACAGGTGCAGAAGAATTTTACTGCGGCCAAGTGGTTTATCGAGGGCGACATTGAAGGATTCTTCGATAACATCAACCATGATGTACTTATCGGAATCTTGAAAGAACGTATCGCAGACGACCGCTTTATCCGGCTAATGTGGAAATTTTTGAAAGCTGGCTACATCGAAGATTGGACATTTCATAGAACATACAGCGGAACACCGCAAGGTGGCATCATTAGCCCGATACTGGCTAATATCTATCTCGACAAGCTGGATAAGTACATGAAAGAGTATGCCTGTCAATTCGATAGAGGCGACAGACGGGCAATGAACCTTGAGTACAAACGGTATTCCAGGAAAATTTGGTGGCTCGGCACAAAACTGAAGCAAACCGAGGATAAAGATACTCGGAAGGAACTGATTGACGCGATTAAGCAACATCAGAAAAACAGGATGCACTTACCCTCTGTCGATGAAATGGACGAGGGATATAGACGGATTAAGTATGTGAGGTATGCCGATGATTTTATTATCGGAGTGATTGGCAGTAAATCGGACTGTGAGGCGATCAAAGAGGATATTAAGAATTTCCTCGGCGAGAAACTGAAATTGACGCTCTCCGAAGAAAAGACCTTAATCACGCACGGCAATAGAAAGGCAAAATTCCTCGGCTATGAAATCTATGTCCGACCATTCACGGATAAGACGTTAAGAGGCGAGAAATCGGGAGTACTTATTAAGGCTTACGGCAAAAAGGTAGTGTTGGAAGTGCCAATGTTCACAATGCGGGATAAACTTCTCTACTACGAGGCGATGGAAATTCATCAATTCGAGGGTAAAGCGAAATGGAAACCCACAAGCCGGACAAAGTTGCTACATCTGGACGACCTCGAAATACTGGATGCCTATAACAGAGAAATCCGAGGTTTTGCAAACTATTTTTCTATCGCAAATAACAGTTCACACCTGAATTCTTTCAAGTACATCATGCAATACAGTCTGTATAAGACTTTTGCACGAAAGTACAGTACGACAGCCCGAAAGATTATCGCAAAGTATCGACATCACAAAGATTTTGCGGTTTTCTATGAGGACAAGAAAGGAGGAAAGAAGATGCGGGTATTCTTCAACGGGAGCTTTAAGCGTAAAACAACCGCGATGGACGCGAGTTGTGATTATGTAGCCAACACGATTTTCAATACCACTGTATCAAGCCTTATACAAAGGTTAAAAGCGGGTAAGTGTGAATTGTGTGGCGCAACGGAAAACATTGAAATACACCACGTCAAAAGACTCAAAGACTTAAAAGGCAAAGAGCCATGGAAAATCCAAATGATTGGACGTCAGAGAAAGACGTTAGCTGTATGTATTCCCTGTCACAACAAGATACATCACGGGATAATAGACTGAATATGTTAGTGGAGAGCCGTGTGCGCCGAGAGGTGCAAGCACGGTTCGGAGGCGAGTTCTTGGAAACCTACCGTAGTAATACGACAAGGCGCCGGGTACTTAGCCTACGTTTGAAATCACAGTACCTGTTTATTTTCGCGGGCGGACTTGTCGCGGTGCTGCTTGTGGTGGTCATCCTTTATATAGCCGGTGTGAACCAGTGGATATGCGTTCCTTTCGGACTCCTGTCCGGTTCGCTGCTGGTCTGGCTGACCTTCCGCCTGAATGCCCGGTATGGTGAACACGGCCTTATGAAGCTGCTGTCGGGGAAACGCCATCCTCGTTATCTGATCCACCGCAGGAGATTATTCCGATTACTGACCAAAAGAAGAAAGAAATGAGAAATGTATTGAAAGCTGAAACGCTTGAACGTAAGTTCCCCCTGCTGTCTGTGGAGAACGGCTGCATTGTCAGCAAGGATGCCGACCTGACCGTGGCCTTTGAGGTGGAACTTCCCGAACTGTTTACTATGACTGCGGCTGAATACGAG
>CAJJOX010000280.1 GCA_905193485.1 uncultured Porphyromonadaceae bacterium
GGATGCACCACGTTCATCTCGACATACTTGTCGGCGATTTCGTCTATCATCGTTTCCCGCATACGTTCAATGGTGGGAATGATAGTCGAGAAATGGAGGCAGTTGGCAAAAGTGAAACCACCCTTTGATATGTTCTTGGTTCTTATCTGTCCGGCAAACTCATAGAGACCGCCGAAGAGGTGTAAGCATTAACTGAAGTACACCTTTTGGAGGTTGCAGTAAGGTTGTAATTTTGCATCACAAGGTTGCACTAACTGCTACCTCCAATATTATGACAAGATCAGAGTTTGAAGAATTGCAGGTTCGAGCCGCCTCGTGCGGCACCACCCTCAAAGAGTTTCTCCGCAGCGAGGGAGTAGCTTATTCCACGTACAATTACTGGAGCAAGAAGTTAAAGGCAGATGCGGCGCCTATGCCAATCGCGCCTATCAGCATCCACAAGCCCGCAGGGCCGTTGGCAGAATCAGTCTCAATGGCCGGAGTGGAGCTGCCGGGCGTGACGCTGGCCTTCCCCAACGGTGTCAGGGCCCACTTCGGACGTAGAAGCGAGGCGGTGCTGATGGAAGTATTGACGCAAAGCATGTCGTGAGCCATGTTCTGTCTGAACGATACGATGCGTTACCACCTGTGTCCGGGACGCACGGACATGCGCAAGGGGATCAACTCGTTGATCGGAGTGGTCAAAGAGAAGATGGGAGCCGATGTGCGCAACGGCGACGTGTTCATCTTCATTGGCAGCAGTCGAAAACTGATGAAGCTCCTTCATGCCGAGGACGGAGGGATGGTGATGTATGTCAAACGTCTTGAGGCCGGACGATTCAAATTACCTGAATATGACGCCGACACCAGAAGCTATCCGATGGAATGGCGTGATCTGGTCGTCATGGTTGAGGGAATCAGCGAGGATCCGGCATCGCGGTTGCGTCGTCTGAGAGCTGAGCGCACGGAGTATCATGTCTGATTCTCCAGCAGAATTTTTTATGCGGAAATTGGTCTGAAAAGTTGTGTATGTGGCCGATTTTTATTATCTTTATATCATAAAAATAAGCTATATATGACGACCGAGGAGATACTTCTGCAAGCCAATGAATCGTTGATGAGAATCAACGAGCGGCAGAGTCGTCAAATAACGGAGCTGACAGCCGAAGTCAAGAAGATGTCCGCTCAGATAGCCTGGTTCCAGCAGCAGATGTTCGGACGTAAGAGCGAGAAGCGACTGCCCGGGGACAACCAGCCAAGCCTCTTCGATGCCGCCGGAGTGGAAATCCCCATAGAAGGGCAGTCCGAAACAATGGCAGAGTCCGAAGAGGAGACCGTCACTTATACAAGGAAGAACAGTGAGAAAGGAGTGTCGAAGCCACGCGAGACATGGGAGAACATGCCTCTGCTTGAGACCCGGGTCATAGAGCCTCAGGGCGTGGACCTGAGCCGTTACCGGCGTATCGGCGAGGAAGTCACCACTCTTGTCGGCTTCGAGCCGGGCAAATATTACCGTATCGCGGTGGTTCGTCCCAAATACGGACTGATCGACCCGACCGATCCCGTGGAGCGCGGCAAGGGAGTGATAATCGCCCCGCTGCCGAAGTTCCCGATCTACAAGGGCGTGCCCGATGCAAGCCTTCTGAGCGAAATAGTCCTTCAGAAATATGAATACCACATGCCCTTCTACCGCCAGATAAAGGCGATGGCGCACATGGGCATGACCGGTCTGAAAGAGGCCACGATAGTCGGCTGGTATAAAAGGACGATGGAACTGCCCAGACCGCTTTACGATGTCCTTGTGGCCGAAGTGTTCCGCAGCCGTTACGTACAGACCGATGAAAGCACGGTCCCGGTAATAAACGGCGACAGGCATCAGGCCGACAAGGAATATCTCTGGATGAGCCGGGCCGTAATGGAAAGACTTGTGGTTTTCTTCTACGACGACGGCTCCCGGGCCGGAGACGTGATAAAGGCGAAGACGGACAAATACAATTTTGAAGGATATCTGCAATGCGACGGCTACGGAGGCTATACGGCGGCCTTCAAGTCGAGTGCCTCGGTGCGTCTTGTCTTCTGCATGGTGCATATCCGCCGTCACTGGCTCGAGGCCAGGACGGAAAACCGCAAGGCCGCGCAATGGTTCCTCGACAAGATAGCCGAACTTTATCACATCGAGCATGAATGTGACCGGCTCGGCATGGACTTCGACGCCCGCAGGTCGGAACGTCAGGCCAAGTCACGGCCCATAATGGAGGAAATGAAGAAATGGATGGAGACCGAGGGGCTGCGGTACAGCGAAAGCTCGCTGACAGGCAAGGCCGTCACCTATGCCTACACCCGCTGGGACAGCATGATGCGAATCCTCGACGACGGACAGCTGCTGCTCGACAACAACCTTGCCGAAAACGAGATTCGGCCTGTCACGCTCGGAAGGAAGAACTACCTGTTCTGCGGAAATCACGAGTCCGCCGAAAACATGTGCGTCATCCAGTCGCTGCTGGCCACCTGCCGCAACCATGAC
>CAJJOX010000281.1 GCA_905193485.1 uncultured Porphyromonadaceae bacterium
GGAGTTATTTCCTCATGATAAGGCCGGTTTTGCGGAGGGGCATTGCCGGAATCCGGATCATTTGCCGCCCGGGGTTTTCATCTCGGGCTTTTGCGGCTGCACGGGATCAAGGCCGCGGTGACGCAGAAGGGCGCCGACGTTGGGCTCGTGGCCGCGGAATTTGACATAGAGATCCATCGGATCGGCAGATCCGCCTGTTTCAAGGACGTTGGCTTTGAACGCGGCTGCTGTGGCCGGGTCGAAAATGCCACGTTCCTTAAAGAGTTCGAAACCGTCGCAATCGAGCACTTCGGCCCACAGGTATGTGTAATAACCGGATGCGTAGCCGTCGCTGCCGAAGATGTGCCGGAAGTAGGGGCTACGGTAGCGGAACTGCACTTCGGCCGGCATGTTGAGCTGTGATGCCACCTGGCGTTCGAATGCTTCGACGTCGATGTCGGAAGACGGGTTGAGATGGCCGTATTGGAGATCGAGCAGAGCTGCGCCGACAAGCTCTGTGGTCATGAATCCCTGATTGTGGGTCGATGCGGCGGTGAGCTTTTCGATGAGGGAGTCGGGGATCACCTCGCCTGTACGGTAGTGGCGTGCGTAGGTTTTGAGCAGTTCAGGTTCGAGTGCCCAGTGTTCATGGATCTGAGATGGGAGCTCGACAAAGTCGCGGTCGACGTTTGTACCGGCCTGGCTGCGGAGCGCCGCGCGGGTGAGCATGCCGTGGAGTCCGTGTCCGAACTCGTGGAACATAGTTTCAACCTCGTCGAGAGTGAGGAGTGCGGGAGTGTCGCCGGTCGGACGGGAGAAATTGCCGACATTGTAGACGATGGGACGCTGGGAAGTGCCGTCGGGGTCGGTGAAGGCACCCTGGAATTCGCTCATCCAGGCGCCCTGACGTTTGGATGCGCGGGGGAAATAGTCGGTCATGAACACAGCTACGTGGTTTCCGTCGGCATCGATGACGTCGTAGACTTTCACTTCAGGGTTGTATTTCGGAGCGTCGGGCATTTCGACGAACGAGATGCCGTAGAGCCGGTGAGCCATGTTGAAGATGCCTTCGCGCACGTTTTCAAGCGGGAAATAGGCGCGCACTTCATCTTCATCAAGATTGAATTTGTCGCGGCGTACCTTTTCGGCGTAGAAATAATAGTCCCAAGGCTCGATTTTTATGCCTGCGCCTTCCTTGTCGGCGAGCGCCTGCATTTCGGCGACTTCCTCCTTTACGCGTTTGACGGCCGGCTGCCAGATCTGCATGAGCAGGCCTTCGGCATTGTCAGGCGTTTTCGCCATGACATTGGCTGTCATATATGAGGCGAAGTCGGGATAACCGAGAAGCGAGGCTTTTTCAGCGCGGGCCTTGAGAATCCGGTTGATTACCGGGTAGTTGTTGTATTGTCCGGAAGATGCGAGTGAGGTGTAGGCCTCATACATCTGACGGCGCAGGTCGCGGTCGGCGGCATACTGAAGCACCGGCAGACGGCTCGGTGCATGAAGCGTGAACACCCATTTGCCTTCCTTGCCGCGGGCTTTGGCCTCATCGGCGGCGACAGCAATGCTTGAAGCCGGGAGGCCGGCGAGGCGTGACTCGTCGTCGATCACAATCTCGCAAGCGTTGGTGGCGTTGAGGAGGTTTTTGTTGAATCGCAGATAGAGGTCGGTGAGCTGAGTGTTGATCTGTTTCAGACGTTCCTTCTGAGCGTCGTCGAGGAGAGCGCCGTTGCGGGTGAATTGCCGGTAGGCTTCTTCGACGGCACGCATCTGGGGCGCGGTGAGGTTCATCTCGGCGCGGTGGTCGTAGACATATTTTACGCGTTTAAACAGAGCGGGGTCCATCATCACCTCGTCGTTGACCTGAGAATAGAGGGGATAGGCCTGTTCGGAGATCGCGACCATCTCGTCGGATGATTCGGTTTCGTCGAGGCTCGCGAACACAAGCATCACACGGTTGAGGAGCTTGCCGGCTTTCTCCATCGCGAGGATCGTGTTGTTGAAATCGGGAGTAGCCTTGTCGTCGATGATCGCCCGGATGTCGTCGCGGTATTCTTTCACGCCCTGGTTGAAGGCAGGCATGTAGTCGTCGTAGCGTATCTGTTCGAACGGCGGGATGTTGTAGGGTGTTTCGTAGGGGGCAAGAAACGGATTGGTTCTTTGTTCAGTCATGGCTGACATTTGTTGGGCGACAGACGGGATTGCGACTGCCGCGGCCAGTGTTAGGATTAGTTTTTTCATTGTAGTGATATACGGCATCGCCGGATTGGGTTATTGATTGTTTTGTCGTTGATTTTGAGCGCCGATGCGGAATATGGCAATCAGCGGGTAGTGATCGCTCGAATGGCAGTCGCCGACCCATGTGCGGATGGCATCAAGATCGCCGCGATAAAACATCTGGTCGATGCGGAAATATTCACCGTCGATCAGTCTGGAAACGACCGTTGTATCATCGAACTTGAACATAATGTGGTTTTCCGAGAAGTAAATATCAATCTGATCATCCATCTCACCGGACAGAATT
>CAJJOX010000282.1 GCA_905193485.1 uncultured Porphyromonadaceae bacterium
GATGCTTCTCTGGCTCATATTCACGCGTCTGCAATATGTTCCGTCGGACGGCTCGCAATGGCCTCCCGCCCCCGATACCACCGCCATTCTTTTCGCCGACGAATATGTCGAGGTCGAGCCTGTGCTTCCCGATGTTTCGGGTGGCGGCGAGGATGAAGGCGCCGCTCCTCCCCCGCCGGAGGCTCTCGACATAGTCGACGCAGGGACTCCGTCGGACGCCCCCGTGCAACAGATCACCTCACCCCTGCCCTCTCCCGTCACTGCGCCTAAGCCCAGTCCACGGGAAAAGAGCGGTCCCGAAAGCTCGACAACACCCGAAGCCAAGCCGAAGGAGGCTCCGAAACCCGATGTGCGGAAAGAGTTTGCCTCACGCTGGGGCAAAGGCACACAGAAAGGAGCTGAAGGAACAGGCGGGTCAGATAAAGGCTCCGGTGCCGGTTCAGGTTCGTCCAAAGGCCGTCACAAAGGATCCGGGACGGGCAATCTCAGCGGCCGCAAGGTTACGGTCAGCGGCGATGGCATCAACGCTCCCAACCCCGGCAAGGTGATTGTGACGATTACTGTCGATCCGCAAGGAAATGTGTTGGATGTTACCTTGAAAAACGGCGGCGGGTACAGTCCCGGCGTTACCGGGGAATGCGTACGCAGGGCGTGGAATGCGCGTGTGAGCCCAAATCCCGATGCCTCGCCGCGTCAGTCGGGCGACATCACCTTCTCGTTCAAATAACCGAAACGGTCATCATATAACCGACGCCACTCACCGTTGCGGCATTGCCGCCGTCAGTGAGTGGCGTTGATGTATGTGAACGGCAGAAGCCGGTCAATGCGTCATTTCAGGCTCCATTCAAAGCCATTTTTGGTGTCTTTGACGTCGAACCCGATGGCGGCCAGACGGTCGCGGATCAGGTCGCTCGTCGCCCAGTCCTTTTTTGCCTTGGCCTGTGCGCGCATTTCAAGCAGCAGGTCGACGGCTTCCTCATAAGGTTTCATGTCGGCTGCTCCTGTTTCCGACCCTGCTCCTTCGAGGCGCAAACCGAGGATTTCGATCAGGAATGTGTCAAACAGCATTTTGAGCGCGTCCAGATCTTTGGATGTGGCTTTGTCATGCCCGTCGTTGATGCGGTTGACGATGCTGCAGGCGTCAAAGAGATGCGCCAGCAGCACGGGCGTGTTGAGGTCGTCGTCCATCGCCTCATAGCATTTGGCCTTCAGTCCGTCAACATCGACCGTCGATTCGCCGGACGGTTTCAACGTCTGGAGGCGGCGGTAGCCTTCGGTCATGCGCTGGAGCGCTTTTTCGGCGCTCCGGAGCGCTTCGTTGCTGAAGTCGACGGTGCCACGGTAGTGGGCCTGAAGAATGAAGAAGCGGATGGTCATAGGCGAGTAGGCCTGAGAGAGAAGCGGATGGCTGCCGGCGAAAAATTCGTCGAGCGTGATGAAGTTGCCCAGTGATTTGCCCATCTTCTGGCCGTTGATGGTGATCATATTGTTGTGCATCCAGTAGCGCACGCTGTCATGACCATTGTGGGCCACCGACTGTGCAATCTCGCATTCGTGGTGTGGAAAGCGCAGATCCATGCCGCCGCCGTGTATGTCGAAGCATTCCCCGAGATATTTCTCGCCCATTGTCGAGCACTCGAGATGCCATCCGGGAAATCCGTCGCTCCAGGGCGAGGGCCATCGCATGATATGTTCCGGCGATGCTTTCTTCCACAGGGCGAAGTCGGCTGCGTTGTGTTTCTCCTGCTGGCCGTCGAGGCTTCGGGTGGCCGAAAGGAGCTCGTCGATGTTGCGTCCCGACAGCTTGCCGTAGTGGTGGTCGCGGTTGTATTTGGGCACGTCGAAATATACCGATCCGTTGCTCTCGTAGGCATATCCGCTATCGAGGATCTTCTTGATGTATTCGATCTGCTCTATGACATGTCCTGAGGCGTGTGGCTCTATTGATGGTGGAAGGACGTTCAGCGCTTCCATTGCCTTGTGATAGCGGTTGAGATAGTGCTGCACCACTTCCATCGGCTCAAGTTGCTCGATGCGGGCTTTCTTGGCTATCTTGTCCTCGCCTTCGTCGGCGTCGTGTTCGAGATGACCCACGTCGGTGATATTGCGCACATAGCGCACCTTATACCCCAGGTGTGTCAGGTAGCGGTAAAGAATGTCGAAAGTGATGGCGGGGCGGGCGTGGCCCAGATGGCCGTCGCCATACACTGTGGGGCCGCACACATACATCCCGACGCGTCCTTCATGGATCGGCCGGAACAGCTCCTTGTTTCGCGAGAGCGAGTTGTAGATGGTAAGTTGGTTTGGTTTCATCGTCAAAGTCCGTTAGAAGAGCTTAAAATGGCGTTTTCGGCTATGTCGGGCTCCGTCGGCTCAGTTGAGTTTACTGCCGCCGTTGTAGAACGGGTTGGGAATGTCGCCGCCGGGTTCCTGCTGTAGTGGGCCGGC
>CAJJOX010000283.1 GCA_905193485.1 uncultured Porphyromonadaceae bacterium
GTTGGGGGGGGGGGTGGGCGGGGGGACCGGGGGGAGGAGCACCGCCGCAAACTGTTGTCGACGATGCCGGCAGAGGAGATCGCCAAGCAGTTTATCGATCACCTCGACACGGATGATGCCGTCGATATCATCCAGGAACTTGACGAGGAGGACCGAGACGAGATCCTGTCGCACATCGACGATGTCGAGCAGGCCGGCGACATCATCGACCTGCTGAAATATGACGAAGACACGGCGGGTGGCCTTATGGGCACCGAGATGATAGTCGTCAACGAGAACTGGAGTATGCCGGAGTGCATCAAGCAGATGCGCATGCAGGCAGAGGATCTGGACGAGATTTATTATGTGTATGTCGTCGACAACGACAATAAGCTGCGCGGCGTGCTTCCGCTGAAGAAGCTTATCACCGACCCGTCGGTGTCGAAGATCAAACATGTGATGGAGGTGGATCCGGTAGCGGTAAAGGCCGACACGCCGATCGACGATGTGGCTCTCGATTTTGAAAAGTATGACCTTGTGGCGATGCCCGTCATCGACTCGATCGGGCGGCTTCTCGGCCGTATCACCGTCGACGATGTGATGGATCAGGTGCGTGAATCGTCGGAGCGTGACTATCAGCTGGCTTCGGGTCTTTCGAGCGACGTTGAAACCGACGACACGATGTTCACCCAGACCAAAGCCCGTCTGCCGTGGCTTCTGATCGGGATGATAGGCGGAATCGGCACGTCGTTGATCCTTCGCACGTTTGAGAGCGGATTTTCCATGGATCCGGCATTGGCTTTGTTCATTCCGCTCATAGGCGGTACGGGCGGCAATGTCGGGACACAGTCGTCGGCAATCGTGGTGCAGGGTCTCGCCAACGGGTCGCTCGACATCCGCAATTCATTGCGCCAGCTCATCAAGGAGCTGGGCATCGGCATGATCAACGGCTGCATCATATCGCTGCTTGTGCTGGTCTACAATTATTTTCTCGGCGGGATAAGTCTGGCCACGACGCTTTCGGTGTCGTTGTCGTTGATGGGGGTTGTCGTTTTCGCCTCGGTGTTCGGCACTTTCGTGCCATTGACGCTCGAGCGTTTCAAGATCGATCCGGCGCTGGCCACCGGGCCTTTTATCTCGATCACCAACGATATCGTCGGCATGGTGATCTATATGGGCATCTCGATGCTGCTTCTCAGCAGTTTCGCCGGCTGATCTGTCACAAAAAGATACAACGTGTAATATAGCGGGACTGCGCGTTTTGTCGTCGCAGTCCCTTTTGTCGTGCGGGTTCAGATCCGCGGCTGCGGATAACGGGATTGACGTGTCTGCGGGTGATCGGTGTGACTGGCCGGAAAAAAGGCCGGGAGATAAGCGTCTGTGGGCTTATCTCCCGGCTGTGTGGCTGATATAGGCACGGAATAGGTGTCGAGAAACCTACAGGGGTGAGATCTATAGACCCGCCGCTACAGGTTGACCGCTATATGTGCGTTTATTTGAGGGCGCAGCCTTTGCAGCGCTCGGCGATCTGTGTGAAGAAGTCGTTGCCTTTGTCGTCGACGAGGATGAAAGCGGGGAAATTTTCGACTTCGATCTTCCAGATGGCTTCCATTCCGAGTTCGGGATATTCAAGGAGTTCGACTTTCTTGATGCTGTCCTTTGCGAGGATTGCGGCGGGTCCGCCGATTGATCCGAGGTAGAAACCGCCATGTTTCCGGCATGCGTCGGTGACTTGTTTCGACCGGTTGCCTTTGGCGATCATGATCATTGATCCTCCGGCAGCCTGGAACTGGTCGACATAGGGATCCATGCGGCCGGCAGTTGTCGGTCCGAACGATCCGGAAGCCATGCCTTCGGGCGTTTTGGCGGGGCCGGCATAGTAGATCGGGTGGTCTTTGAGATATTGCGGCATTGGTTCGCCTTTGTCGAGGCGTTCCTTGATCTTGGCATGGGCGATGTCGCGTCCGACGATGATCGTGCCGTTGAGCGATAGCCGTGTGGCGACGGGATATCTGGATAGTTCGGCGAGCACTTCGGGCATGGGACGGTTGAGGTCGATCTTCACGGCGTCGCCTTCGCCCTGCCGGCGCAACTCTTCGGGTATCAGCTCGCCGGGGTTCGCGTCGAGTTTTTCGATCCAGAGGCCTTCGCGATTGATTTTAGCCTTGACGTTGCGGTCGGCCGAGCAGCTGACTCCGAGTCCTACGGGGCAAGAAGCGCCGTGGCGCGGGAGTCGGATGACGCGAATGTCGTGGGCGAAATATTTTCCGCCGAACTGTGCGCCGAGGCCAATCTTGTGGGCTTCGTCGAGCAGCTGTTTCTCAAGCTCTATGTCGCGGAATGCGTGGCCGTATTCGTTTCCTTCGGTGGGAAGGGTGTCGTAGTATT
>CAJJOX010000284.1 GCA_905193485.1 uncultured Porphyromonadaceae bacterium
GGCGGTGTGCGTACGCGCTGCGACAGCGGCTATAGATGCCACCGTCGTATGGTTGCAGCCCCAGCCATGCATAAGAATCATGGGGTCGCCTTCGCCCAGAACCTCATAGTGCAATTCTACGCCGTCAATATCAATAGTTTGCATCATTACGCGCTTGTTTATCGTGCAAAGTTAATCATAAAAGTTGACAATTGCCGTTTTTTTCACTACCTTTACACATATAAATCATTCCGGAAATCAACATTCATTCAAATGATACCGACCATCATATTCCTTGCCGCCGCCTGCTGCCTCCTCATATTCATCGCTTTGACAATGATGCGTAAAGCATCGGCGTCTGAAGCCGCCCGAGCCGTGGCCGAAGAGCGCAACAATGCCCTGACAGCACGTGCTACAGCAGCGGAAAAAGCCACAGAAAAAGCAATTGCCGACACCCGCGCCATTGAGATCAGACTTTCATCGGAGCACGATGAACTTTTGAAGGCACGTGCCGAAGTCGACAATCTCAAGATACGGCTCGAGGAGGCCAAAGCCCAGACCGAAGAGGCATTAAAAGCCGCCGAACAACAGCAAAGAGAAATGCTTAAACAAAATGAGGCCAATTTCAAAGTATTGGCCAACGACATCATGGAGCGCCATTCCACAACCCTGCGTGAACAGAACGAACAACGTATCGGCGAAATATTAAAGCCATTGAAGGAAAACATAGACCGTTTCCGCGACGAGGTGAACAAATGCTACAATAGCGAAGCCAGGGAACGTTTTTCACTTCAGGAAAAAATAAAGGATCTCATCGAAGCCAACAACAATATCGGACGCGAAGCCAGGGAACTGGCCACTGCATTGCGTGGCAACTCGAAAAAACAGGGCGACTGGGGTGAATTTGTGCTTGAATCAATTCTTGAGCGTTCCGGTCTTCGCAAAGGCGAGGAATTCACAGTGCAGGAAACGACCGGAGCCGACGGCGCCACTCTCCGCGATGACGAAGGACGCCTGTTGCGCCCCGATGTGGTTGTCCATTATCCCGACGGCCGTGCCATGGTCATCGATTCGAAAGTGTCGCTCACGGCATTCACCGACTATGTCAATGCCGAAGATCCCGAGCGACAGGACGCCTATGGGAAATTGCATCTTGCATCGGTAGTGAAACATATCAACGAACTCAGCGACAAGAAATATCAGGATTATGTCGGCCGCGAACGGCTTGATTTCGTAATGATGTTCATACCCAACGAGGGAGCCTACTCGGCGGCCATGACTCTGGATCCCACGCTATGGCAGAAAGCTTATGACAAACGTGTGCTCATCGTTTCACCGACGCAACTCATAGGCTCGTTGCGCCTTATCAGTCAGCTATGGAGTCACGACCGCCAGACGCGCAATGCCATCGACATTGCCGAAAAATCCGGACAGATGTACGACAAATTCGTTGGTTTCGTCACCGACATGGAGCGTATAGAAAAGGGACTCACGGCAGCCCGTACGGCCTACGACGGCGCCATGAATAAATTGCGCGACGGGCGGGGCAACCTCATCACACGTGCCGAAAATCTCCGGAAGCTGGGGGTCAAAGCATCGAAACGCCTGCGCGACACCTCGGCAGGCGACGACAGCGAAGACACTCAATATGACGAATAGTCTTTTAACTGCCGGCGTAACCGCTGACGCGCATAATATATGCGGCTTTTAACCGTGCCAACCGGCAAATGCATATGTTCGGCGATTTCAGCATAACGATAGCCGGCCAGATGCATCGAGAACGGCACACGATAGTCGGCTGTGAACGAAGCTATGGCATCATGCAGTTCATTGACAGAATAAGTATTCTCAGGTGACGCATAGCCCGAATCCTGCGGCAGATTGAGATGATACAGGTCGTCGGTCGTGTCGATTTTCACCGACGTGCGGGTGGCACGCCTGTAATTATTTATGAATATGTTGCGCATTATCGTGAACACCCACCCCTTGAAGTTGGTGTTTTCCTTATACTTATCTTCATTGTCAAGGGCTTTCAACGTGGTATCCTGCAGCAAATCGTAAGCGTCATCACGATTTGACGTAAGTATAAACGCGAAGTTTAACATGTTTGGCTGAAGAGAAAGAAGTTTCTCCTGAAATCTACGGCTGATCATAATTGATAAAGGTTGTGAACGGGTTATTACAAGCCGGCCTCTGCCGGCTCTATATCTTGAAAACCCGCGCCCGGCCACGAATGTTTTGTATGCCAACATCATTTAACGAACCGCATGACGGCAAGTCGATTTATTCATCCGCGAAAATAGGTCACGATTGTCCGGATATAAAAAAAGGAGCGCCATGGGAGGGCACTGAAAAAGTGTTGACTTTTCAGATTCAGCCCTCCGCAGG
>CAJJOX010000285.1 GCA_905193485.1 uncultured Porphyromonadaceae bacterium
TCGGCTTCTACCATCCATTGCGCGGCCAGGGGCAGCGGCATGGTGGCGGCGAGCGACGGATGGCGCTCTATGGCGTTGAGTGCCGTGGCTGTGACCGTCTGTCGCCGGGCCTCACTGAAGAGCGCGTCCCATTGCGCCGACGGAAGTCCGTCGGGGAGCATCGGGTCGGGAAGCCTGTTGATTTCGGCTGCCACGAGGCGGTTCAGGAGATATGCGGTCGATGGGTCTTGCACTGTGGTGGAGAGTGGTGATTGGAGATTGCTATTGTTCGATCAGTCGTTCGGTGAGCCATTTGTCGAGGAGCTGCCGCGTGTCGGCGAGGGCTGTGGCTTTGTCGACGTTGTAGGTGTCGGTGAGGAATCGCGCCACATCGTCGGCGGTGAATCCCGGGTTGGCCTGCGCGTATTGCCAGATGGCGGCGGCAGTGTCGTTGAGCGAGTGCACTGCCGTGGTGTCTTTGCGGCCCGTGTCGCTGTCGACGATCATATATCGGTCGCCGAGCTGTCGCATCCGGAGGTTGGCTTTGGTTTTCATCGTGTGGCGTTTTCGGTCGGAGGTCAGAATTTTTTGCCTGAGATGATCGACCATCCGGTGAGCGCGATCACCTTGATGTCGGTGAAGATGGTGCGTGAGCGTAGGTAGGCGAGATCCATGTGTAGGCGCCGGAGCATCTTTTACATGGTGTCGGTGTAGCCGTTGTAGAGGGTGGCGTAGCTGAAGAGGCCGGGACGTGTCTTGAACAGCTGTGCGTAGTCGCCGCCGGCTTCGATGATGCGGTCGACAAACACTTTCCGCTCCGGGCGGTAGCCGACAAACGACATGTCGCCGCGCAGCACGTTCCACAGCTGGGGAAGCTCGTCGAGATGGTGCGAGCGGAGAAAACGGCCGAAATCGGTGATGCGGCTGTCGTTTTCGGCGCACAGGCGAGCCTCGCCGTCGGCTTCGGCGTCGACGGTCATTGTGCGGAATTTGTAGAGTGTGAATTCCTTGCCTGCACGTCCGACGCGCTTCTGGCTGAAAATGACGGGCGCTCCTTTTTCATGCCGTCGGAGCGAAACGGAGATGTAGATAAAGAGGGGACTCATCAGTATGACGCCGGTGACGGCCGCCACAAGGTCGAATGTGCGTTTGATGAAAAGCGACAGCGGCGACACGGCATAGCGGCTTCTAAGGGTGGAGCCGTCGTCGAAACGCTTTTCGGTTTCATAGGTTGTCGGTGTAAGTAATGTTCGTTCCATGCAGGAAGTGAAATGAAAATAGTAAAAAAAGTCGCAGGCACTGACGAAGCCTGCGTCATTGTGATATTTTGTAGTATTTTAAGATTGCAATTATATGATAAACATAGCACTGCAAAGTTAAGCATTGGCCGATGAAAAATGCCCTTCCAGATGTTAATAAATGCTAATGGGGGGGGGTAATTTTTATTAAATCGGTGTTTTCCAGCGGCTTTGTCGTCTTTTTTTTGACTACGGCCTCTCGTTGAGAAGCCGCTTATAAAGTGTGACGGTTTTGTCGAGCATTTTTTCGGATGTGAAATGCGTTCTGAAGCGCCGGAGAGCCTCTGCGGCGTATCGTTTCCGGTCTTCGGAAACGGCGGTGATGGCGGCGGCGAGCGCCTCGGGATCGCGCGGCGGCACGTTGAGCCCCGACTGTCCGTGGGCGTTGACCCATGCCACTCCGGAGCCTTCGATGGTGGTGGCCACTACCGGCGTGCCGCATGCCATGGCCTCGATCTGCACCACGCCGAACGCTTCGGTGCGCTCTACGCTGGATAGGCAGAAGAGGTCGGCGGCCTGATAATGTGCCGACAGTTCGTCGTCGGGAATGCGGCCGGCAAGCACCACTTTTGTCGACACTCCGTCGGCGTCGATGCGTTCGCGCAGCGATTTTTCGAGCGGACCGGTGCCTCCGATCACCACCACGTAGCCGTCGGGCAGGAGCCGGGCGGCATCGATCAGGTATTCAAAACCTTTGTAGCTCACCAGACGGCCCATTGCGAAGATGATGCGTCGGTTGCCGTAGCGCTGTCTGACAGCCTCGACCGCTTCGGGCGGTGCTGCCTCAGGAGCTACGATACCGATCGGTATGCAGGTACATTTATGCTGCACTTCGGTAAGCCATTTCGATTCCGAGAGGTAGACGGGCGATGTGCCCACGACGGCGTCGGCGCGTTTGAGCAGCCACGACTGAAGCGGGCGCACCAGACGCAGCAGCTGTCGCTGACGCAGGATGTCGCTGTGCCAGTGGAGCACCACGCGGCCTTTGAACCCCGATAGTCGCAGGGCGAGCGCCGCCATGGGGTCGGGGTGGTGGATGTGGACGATGTCGTAGCGGTGGCGGATGCGGCGCATGCGCAGGATCAT
>CAJJOX010000286.1 GCA_905193485.1 uncultured Porphyromonadaceae bacterium
ATGTTCGTGCGCGCCGGAAGCACGATTGAACAGAGAGGTCTTGCCGCAATTAGGGTTGCCTATGAGGGCAACATTAATGGTGTGGCGGCGTTCGTTGAAATTTTCATTGGCAGACCGTGAATCGCCATCTATCGTTCCTCGCGATGCCGGAAGATCGTGGCCGGTCTGAGCGTCGTCCAGAGGAATCACCTCGATAAGGGCGGCTTCGGAACGGCGCAGAGACACTTCATAGTCGAGTATGCGGTATTTTATGGGGTCGCGAAGCGGAGCATGGAGAAGGACGGTGACTTCGCGTCCCTTGATGAATCCCATCTCCATCAGTCGTTTGCGAAAAGCGCCGTGGCCGAGAATTTTCACCACTTTGCATTGTTCGCCGGTTGCAAGATCGCTTAATCTCATAGTCGATGTTTGGTTATGCGGATGCAAAGTTGCAAAATTTGCACGACTTAATCAAATATTATTTAGAATTATTTTAAATAAGAATCCGTGAGTGATCCATGCGAGGCGAACCGGCGAAACCAAGAGTGAGCGACGACCGCCGGAATGCAAAACGGACGTCATCAGCTTTGTCGGAAAAAGACATGGCCGGTGACGCCCGCATATGGGGGATGGGGAGTGGATAAATGTCAGCGCGTAAGGATAAGAGCGCTCCGGGGAGCCACGGTGATTTTACCGCCGCCGAAAGAACGCAGGCCGTCGGCCTTGATTGCGGCATCCTCGGCGATTATGAGCCATTTGCCTCGTTTCACTTTCAGCTGATATGGTTTGTCGGATCCGTTGAAGACTATTTTTATTTCCTTTGCGCTGTCGGAAGAGGCTCTGTTGAAAATGCTGTAGGAAACGATGCCGGGAGTGGAGACATCGTCGAATACAATGTTTTCGGCAATGTCGTCGGCGGAAGTCATGCGCAGTGACGGATGCATTTTGCGGAAAGCGATGAGCTGCCGATAGTAGTTGAAAAGGTCGGCGTTGGCTTCTTTCAGCGTCCAGTCGATGGCGTTGATTGAATCGGGCGATTTATAGCTGTTGTGAACGCCCTGTTTGCTTCGGAAAACCTCTTCGCCGGCAAACATGAATGGCGTGCCCTGTGAGGTGAACACTATAGTCTGGGCAAGCTTTGCGGCGCGGATGCGGTCGGCTTCCGATGATCCGGGCATCGAGGCGGCCAGTTTGTCGGTCAGGCAAAGGTCGTCGTGGCACGACACGTAGTTGATGATCTGCGTGGGTGATGCGGCATAAGGGAAACGCGAGTTGGCACCTTTGGAATAGTCGACCTGAGGATGATCGGTCGAGGCCACGATGCCGATTTTTACGGTTTCTTCCAGACCGGGCTTGCCGGTAGCGAATCCGCGGTCGTCGGCTTTGCTGTAGTGTCCTTTGACAGCATCGCGGATGTCGTCGCTGAACACTGCGACACCATGCATGCGGCCGACATTTTCTTTGAGGGCGCGGTCGGCGACAGGGAGCGGCGAATCGCCGGCGGTCCAACCTTCGCCGTAGATGATTATGTCGGGATTGATTTTGCGGAGTTCCTGAGCCACGAGGTTCATGGTTTCGATATCGTGGATGGCCATGAGGTCGAAGCGGAATCCGTCGATATGGTATTCTTTTGCCCAGTATTTGACGGAATTGACGATGAAATCACGCATCTGGGCGCGTTCGGAGGCTGTTTCGTTACCGCATGCTGAAGCGTCGCTATAGGAACCGTCAGGGCGGTGGCGATAGTAATAGCCCGGTGCCGTAAGCGAGAAGTTGGAGCCGTGGTTGACGGCGGTGTGGTTGTAGACCACATCCATTATCACGCCGATTCCGGCGTCGTGAAGAGATTTGACCATCTGCTTCATTTCGCGGATACGAACCTGAGGGTCGGCCGGATTTGTGGAGTAGGATCCTTCGGGGACATTGTAGTTTTGCGGATCATATCCCCAGTTGTATTGGTTGGAGGGGAGGTTGGCTTCGTCGACGCTGTTGAAGTCGCTTGACGGCAGGATGTGGACGTGGGTGACGCCAAGTTCGCGCAGATGATCAATGCCTGTAGCTGATCCGGCCGGCGTGTGAGTTCCGTTTTCGGTGAGCGCGAGGAATTTGCCTTTGTTCACGATGCCGGAAGACGGATGCATCGACATGTCGCGATGGTGCATCTCGTAGATTACGGCATTGTTGATTGCGCCGACCGCCGGACCGCGATCGTTGTCCCATCCTTCAGGATCGGTGGCTCTCAGGTCGATGATGGCGGCCCGTTTCCCGTTAGTGCCTACGGCTTTGGCCCATACGCCCGGCGTTTCGTCGAGCCAGCGGCCGTTGTCCTTGATGCGGAATGTGGAGAAGTAGCCG
>CAJJOX010000287.1 GCA_905193485.1 uncultured Porphyromonadaceae bacterium
AAGGAAATGTCTGGGAAAAACTCACCAGTGCGGTGTATACCAACTATTCTATACAGCAGGTCAAGACAGCCCCACGGATGCAGCAGTTGCGTGACGCTCTCCGCCGACAGTTCGGTGCCGGTGAGATCCCGGTGAAATTCCGTGATGACTTCCGGCAAATGAGTCTGCCATTGATGAAATACACCAATATCCTGTCGTTCAACTGGCGCGTGATTGTGCTTTTCATAGCCCTTTTTGCCAGAATGCCATGGATTTATTTCGTGTTTGAGTTTACAGTGCTCAACGGTCTGATGATCTACATGATTATGCGTCATGAGAGCATTTGCCGCGTGATGACTTCACGTCTTGACGAGGGATATTATGGAAGCAATTAAAGGTATCATATTCGACTATGGCGGTACGATCGACAGCCATGGCGACCATTGGAGTGAGGTGATATGGCGCGGTTATCAGGACGCCGGCATCGAGATCGACAAGGAGGAATTCCGTAAAAGTTATGTCTATGCTGAGCGTGAACTGGCTCGCGTGCGTCATATTCTTCCGCAGCACAATTTTCTCGATTTGCTGCGTATCAAGATGAAACTGGAGCTTGCCGACCTTGCATCTCGCGGTGTGATCGATGCCGCCGACGCGGATGTGAAGGCTGAACCGATAGCCTTGTATTGCTATCGTTGCGCCCGTCAGTCTTGTGATGAGGCGCGTCCGGTGATTGCCGCTCTTTCACAACGTTATCCGCTAATGCTCGTGTCGAATTTCTATGGCAACGTCGAGACTGTGATTCGCGACATGGATCTGCGCCAATATTTTCGTGGCGTGATTGAAAGTGCCGTAGTGGGAGTGCGCAAACCTGACCCGCGCATTTTCATGCTCGGTGTGGTCGCTCTCGGACTTAAGCCGGAGGAAGTGCTTGTCGTGGGCGACAGCTTCCGGAAGGATATTGAGCCGGCATTGTCGCTTGGATGCCGTGTGGCGTGGATTAAAGGCAAGGGCTGGACTGCCGAGGAGGACGCACAGACACATCCCTCGCAAATCGGTTCGCTTGCCGACCTGCTGAAATTGGTGGACTGACAGTCAGCAACAATCCGGCATTCGGACCGGCTCACTCGCCCGGCAACAGCTGCGACAGCCGCTGTTCGAGTTCGGTGGTCGAAAGACGCGTTGTGAGCTGACCTCGATGAGCTATGGAGATGTTGCCGGTTTCTTCCGAAACCACTATGGCCAAGGCGTCTGTGGCCTGTGAGATTCCCAGTGCCGAACGATGCCGCAGGCCGAGATGCCGCGGCACATTGGTGTCGTGGCTCACAGGCAGTATACATCCGGCCGATTTGATACGGTTGTGGGCGATAATCATGGCTCCGTCGTGGAGAGGGGAATTCTTGAAAAAGATATTCTCGATGAGGCGTGAATTGATTTGGGCGTCGATCATGTCCCCCGATCGTTCGTAAACTTCGAGCGGCATGCTCTGTTCGATGACGATAAGCGCGCCGGTGCGGGTCTTGGACATGTTCATGCAGGCATAGACTATAGGAAGGACGTTGCGGTGCTGATCGGCTGTGGAGGCTCCGGACAGCTTGGGACGGAACAGTTTGCGCAGGATTCGCCAGCGTTTGCGGTCGCCGAGTTGCAAAAGAAACCGTTTGATCTGATCCGGAAACAGCACCACGATTACAAGCAGGCCGATGCTCATGAATTTATCGAGAACCGAGCCGATGAGTTTCATCTGTAGGATCTGCGAGGCGATTAGCCATACAACAACGAAAGCGAGCACCCCGAAAAAAAGATTTATGGCGCCCGACTCTTTCATTATACGGTAGGTGTAAAAAAGCAGAAAGGCGGCTATGGCGATGTCGCAAATATCGAGGATGGTTATGTCCATGGGGCTGATTGTTTGTTGCTGAGATACATTGATGTGACTGTGATGGCTTGCCGAGCTTCGCGGGCGTCGTGAACCCGAAGAATGGATGCTCCCTCAAGAAGGGCCATGACATGAACTGCCGTCGTGGCCGGCAACGCTTGGTCGGGCGTGATGCCAAGCGGCCGTGTTATCATGGATTTGCGGGATACGCCGACAAGCACAGGGCATCCCGTGATTTGTGATAAATGGCGCGTGGCTGCGAGTAAGGTATAGTTTTGTTCGGTAGTCTTGCTAAAACCGAATCCCGGATCTATGATTATGTCGGCGACGCCCTGGCTTCGGAAAAACTGTACTTTGGCTACAAGATCGGCGGTGATGTCGCCGACGATGTCATCGTAGTCGGTAAGTTTCTGCATTGTGGAAGGTGTGCCCCGCATGTGCATCAGTATGTAGGGTGAGTGGAGGCGTGCGGGGGG
>CAJJOX010000288.1 GCA_905193485.1 uncultured Porphyromonadaceae bacterium
TCATCAAAATAAATCGACGACCGAGGATGAAACTTGGTTTTTCATCCCCGGTCACTGAATTCTTCAAATTTATTGCCTAATTTTGCACTTGCAGGTAGAATCTGCGAACAAGCAATTTCACAGAGTCATGAAGTAAATCAAGCCGGCGGATAAAATGAAGAGATGCGACACCGGAAATTCGGCATCGCATCGTCATCCAACATTATGCTTAATTCGTTTATCGTATTTCGGGATGTCTTAACGGCGGCGGCGTGATTTTTTCTTCTTTCGTGAGGCTGTCGATTTGCCTTTACGCGATTTGCCTTTTGTCATTTTACTCTTTTTGTGACCTTTTGACGGACCGTATTTCAGTGACTTCTCATAGGAGGATTTGTCGAATGTGAACACGTCCTTATGTGTAACGAAATTATCAAAGTCTATGATGGCGTTTGGATTTATAGCCAATCCCATGAATCGGGTCTCAAAATGGAGGTGGGGACCGGTGCTGCGTCCGGTGTTTCCGCCAAGAGCGATAGGTTCGCCGGCCTTGACATACTGGTTGGGTTTTACAAGAAAACGCGAGAGATGGCCGTAGACTGTTTCGAGTCCGTTGTCATGGCGCACGACAACGTAATAGCCGTAGCCTTTGCCTTCAAATTTAGTGATGCGCACGCGCCCGTCAAAAGCAGCCACTACCGTGTCTCCGATATTGAGGTGAATGTCGACTCCTTTGTGCATGCGGCCGAAGCGTGGGCGGTAGCCGTAGTTGGAGGTGAGCTTTCCACGGACCGGCGCCACATAACCGGTCACGTCGATGTTTCGTGAATCAGGAATTGCAAGTCCGGCGTAAGCGGTGGTGATGGATTGGGACGACCAATTGTAATTGAACAGGTCAACGCCGTCGGTTTCTATATTGTGCTCCTGTTTGCGGAGAGCTTCCAGTTTTGCTTTATCGATATCGATTCCGGCTACGCGCTGATTGGCGATGAGATTGTTGTGTTGGTCGGTGTGAGGTGTCGGGAGCCGGAATTGTGCTGTGGCCGATGATGCGCAGAGCATTGCTGCGACAGCAGCGGCAAGCGTTAATTTTTTAGATAGTCGCATTGAGGGGATCGGTTGTTTTTTTGAGGTATCGAGGTTGGGTTTGTGCGGATGCAGTGAAATGTAATCAATGATATTGTGATGAATGTCAGATTTCGTCCGGGGAATATAGGAAAGGACGATTTTGAGGAATCCAGTCGAACAGTTCGTCGGGCTGGAAGAATCGTTTCACTTCGATCTCGGCATCTTCCACGCTTGATGAGGCATGTATGATGTTTTCCTGACCACTGAGGCTGTAGTCGCCGCGGATGGTGCCTGGAAGTGCTTCGCGGCCGTTTGTGGCACCGGTCATCATGCGCACCACTTTGACGGCATCACGACCACGGAGGCACATCACGATAACCGGACATGCGGTCATGGACTGGAGAATAAACGGGAAGAAGGGGCGGTCGACAAGATGAGCGTAGTGTTCGCGGAGAATCTTCTCGTCGAGCTGCATCATTTTCATGCCGGAAATTATAAGACCCTTGTTTTGAAAACGTGTGAGAATTTCGCCTGTGAGGCCACGCTGCATGGCAGAGGGCTTGAAAATGATGAGTGTTCTTTCCATGATTTTTAGGATTTGATTACAATTGCTCTGTTTTGATGCTCAAAGATAATAAAATGATGCTTATAACCAAAATGTTAGCTGATCAAAAAAGCTTAATTTAGTTAATTTGTCTAAATAATGGCGTCTTAATCGGTTGGTAATCAATGGTGATATGAAGTTTGCTAAAATACGTGAAAGATAGAGTAATTGTGTTTAGCTGATTTTTAAGTGTTAAATCTGTGTTAAAATATGTATTTATTTTCCGGATGTATTTAACATATATGGTTCGTGTCGTGACTTTGACGTACGTCTATTGGGCTATCTTTATTATTGGGCTATCTTTATTATTATAATGTGGAATAAGATATCCTGATGCGGGATGAATCAGCTGATCCGGCTCCAATCGATTGTTTTTGAAAAAAGAGATTTGACCTCTGCCGCGATCGGGGCGTAATCGTTTGAAGAAAGCATAGGGTCGGTATCGAGAATTCGCTTTGCTTCGTCGCGTGCGGCATTAAGGATTTCCGCGTCGTTGGCGAGTGATGCAATTTTCAGATCGAGGGGCATTCCGCTTTGCAGAGTTCCCTCAAGATCGCCGGGGCCGCGCATTTTAAGGTCGGCTTCCGCGACAACAAATCCGTCGGTGGTCGAAGTCATTATTTCAAGGCGGCGGCGAGTATCCTGCGCGATGGCCGCTTTGGGCACGAGGGTGCAGG
>CAJJOX010000289.1 GCA_905193485.1 uncultured Porphyromonadaceae bacterium
CCAATCTTACCGAAAACACAGTGCTTGTGTCGCCGATCAACGGCGTAGTCACTCAACGCAACTATGATCCCGGCGACATGACCGGATCTCTGCCAATCCTAACCATCGAACAGCTGCGACCGGTGAAAGTGATGGTGAATGTTTCCGAATCCGAATATCCCATGATTAAAGAAGGCATGAAAGTGGATATTAAAGTCGATGTATATCCCGACGAAACATTCACCGGCACGGTACACCTCATTCACCCGACCATTGACGCGGCCACCCGCACATTTATCGTTGAAATCACCATTGACAACGCCGACGAACGCGTCCGTCCCGGCATGTTCGCCCGTGTGATCATGAACTTCGGCACAGCGCAGCATGTCGTAGTGCCGGATCGCGCTGTCGTCAAGCAATCTGGTTCCGGAAACAAATACGTCTATGTCTACAACCCGTCCGACGGAACAGTAAGCTACAACCGCGTCGAACTCGGCCGCCGCATCGACAACACCTACGAAATCCTGAGCGGCGTACCCGATGACGCCTCCGTGGTCATCACCGGTCAGACTCGCCTTGCCGACGGCATAAAAGTGGATGTGATCAAAAACACCAAATAAAGGTCCATGCCCGTCATAAATTAGCAACACTTCTTATCAAACCGATCCTTGCACCCGGCAAGGCTATTCATCTACAACATGAGCCTATATTCCAGCGCAGTCAAACGACCCATCATGACCACACTATGTTTTGTGGCCGTGGTCATCATGGGACTTTTTTCCCTGAGCAAGCTCCCGATTGACCTGTATCCCGATGTGGAAACCAACACCATTATGGTTATGACCACATATCAGGGCGCATCAGCCCAGGATATCGAGCAAAACGTCACCAGACCGCTTGAAAACGCCCTCAATGCCGTCAACGACCTGAAGCACATCACCTCCAAGTCGCGTGAAAACATTTCCGTAATCACACTCGAATTTGAATACGGGAAAGATATCGACGTACTCACCAACGATGTGCGTGACAAACTCGACATGGTCAAGAGTTCGTTGCCCGACAATGCCGAAACGCCTGTAATATTCAAATTCAGCACCGACATGATCCCGATCGTGATGCTTTCTGTTCAAGCCGACGAAAGCATGCCGGGACTCTACAAGATCCTTGATGACGCCGTGGCCAATCCGCTCGCCCGCATTTCGGGTGTCGGCTCCGTATCGATATCCGGCGCGCCGAAACGTGAGATTCACATTTACGTCGATCCCAACCGGCTCGAAGCCTACAATCTGAGCGTTGAACAGATTTCTGCTGTCATCGCTGCCGAAAACCGCAATATCCCCGGTGGATCGTTTGACATCGGCAGCGACACTTATGCCCTTCGCGTGCAAGGAGAATTTGCATCCGCCGATCAAATGAAAGACATCGTTGTCGGATCGTTTGAAGGACGCAACGTCTATCTTCATGATGTTGCCCGCATCGACGACTCTCTGGAAGAACGCGCGCAGCAGACTTACAACGACGGTCAGAAAGGTGCCATGATTGTGATTCAGAAACAATCCGGAGCCAACTCCGTCGACATATCCGACAAAGTGCTCCAGATGCTTCCTGATCTTCAGAAGCGTCTTCCCTCCGACGTGAAGCTCGGCGTGATTGTCGATACATCCGACAACATCCGCAACACCATCGACTCGCTCGTCGAAACAGTGCTGTATGCGCTCCTGTTTGTGGTCATAGTGGTTTTCTTCTTCCTTGGCCGATGGCGAGCCACAATGATCATTGTCATCACTATCCCAATCTCGCTGATCGCCTCATTTATTTATCTGGCCATCACCGGCAATTCGCTCAACATCGTGTCCCTGTCGGCACTCTCGATATCTATCGGCATGGTTGTCGACGACGCCATTGTCGTGCTTGAGAATGTCACCACCCACATCGAACGTGGTTCAGACCCCAGACAGGCCGCCGTCCACGGAACGAACGAAGTGGCCATATCGGTCATCGCCTCAACGCTCACGCTGATTGCCGTGTTCTTCCCGCTGACGCTTGTCACCGGCATGACTGGTGTTCTTTTCCGACAACTCGGCTGGATGGTCACCATCATGATGATCATATCCACCACATGCGCCCTGTCGCTCACCCCGATGCTGTGCTCCCAGCTCCTCCGCAAAAACAATCGCCACGGACGCATCTACAATATATTCTTCACACCAATCAACCGCGGCCTTGACGCGTTCGACAACGGCTATGCGTGGCTGCTCGGCAAGGTGGTGAGCCACAAATGGCTCACAATAGCCGTCTGCATGGCTATATTTATAGGCTCGCTGCAATTGCTCCGATATGTC
>CAJJOX010000290.1 GCA_905193485.1 uncultured Porphyromonadaceae bacterium
AGCGGCGGTCGGGCAGTCGCCGCAGGAGCATTCTTCGGCATCAAAGCCCTCCTCTCCTCCCAAGGTGAACTCGATCTTGGAATGATTCCCGATGATGTCGACTACGTGGCTTCGTTCAACGTACAGAAAGCTCTCGACCAGACAGGAATCAAAATCACCGACGACGGCATCGAACTTCCCGACGAACTCAGCGATTACGAGAGTCTTATCGATGACGATGTCATGGACATCATCGTGCGCTGCAACAAAGCCATCGAAAGCCGGCAGATTATGTTCTTCGGTTTCATCAAACCGGAATCCCTATCCAATTCCCGCGACATACCGAACGATGTCTACGCACTTGCCAAAGTGAAAGACAACGGTCTGCTCCGTGAGCTTCTCGAAGACGAGGCCGACCTGACACGCGACGAAGACGAAGGCTTCGACATCTACACCAAAGGCAAAAAGCCTCTGGCCATACTCGTGAAAGACGGATATATGTGGTTCGTGGGCGGAGCCACCGACTCGAAAGCCGTCAAGAAAGTGCAGAAACTGCTTGACCGCGCCGACGAAAAAAGCCTCAAGGACATGAAAGGCATCGCTCAGAACATCAACAACGGCAGCATATTCACCCTCAACGTCAACACCGGCAAGATCCTGAAACTTTCAGAAATGCTTTCCGGCGAAATGCCCACGGAATACGCTCTGGCTCTATCGGCTGTTTCCGACAAGCTGAAAGGCAGCTGGTTTAACTTCAGCGCCGACCTCGAAGGCACCACCGCCACATTGAAAGGCAAATACTACAAGCCCGACGACGGCAAGACCGTCGATTTCGGCGTATCACAGCCTGTCGACACCCACTTCCTCACCTACATCCCCGCCGACTTCCAGTGCGTGGCCGCATTCGAGATCAAACCCGAAATCACCGCACAGCTCTGCGACGGACTACTGAAGTTTACCGACAACCAATATGAGCAGCGCATCAGCAACGCCATGGAATATTCATATTATTACGACGATTATTACATCCAGTCGATCCGCGATGAGCAGCAGATGGTACGCCAATACATCAACGCCTTACGCGATATCGACGGCACAATCGGCGGCGGCATTGGCTTCAGCGATCTTCCCGAACTGATCTACGGCGGCAAAACCGGCGGTCTGCGCTTCGTGTTCACGGCTCAGATGAAACCCGGCACTGCCGACAACCTCAAAAACTCACTGCGCAGCGCCTTCAACCCCATCGACAGCACGGCTGTCACTTCCGACGACATCGTGATTCCGGTCACCCGTGACATGTCACTCTACATCAAGAGCATCGGCAATGACATCATCCTCTCCAACTTCGATGTCAGACAAGGCAACACCAACAACTTCGCCTCGACCGTCCAGGGCAACGACATGGTGCTTTCCGCCAAAATTCCGACAGTAAAAGATCTCACCGACAGCCAGTGCGACTATGGTTTCAATGCCGAATACAAGTATGTCAACGGCGAGTGCAGCTTCATCGTAGAGATCACCAACTGCAAGGAAAACATCATCGGAGCCATCATGAATCTCACGAAAGGATTCATCGCCGGCGAAAACAGCTACGACCGCACCCACAACGACTACAGCTATGGTTATGACTACGGCTACGGCTACGACACCAATGCCGTAGAAGCAGTGGCAGACTCCACCGTAGCATGCGAGTACGCCTATTAACCCCTGCACACGATAAGTGACATCCATCCCATAAACTGACTCCGGGGCAGAGTAGATGATTTGGCCGACACGCCAGATCGACACACTCTGCCTCGGTTTCATACCGCTCCCCGCCACAACCCAACCTCTCTCCATTGTTTTTCGTTATTAATTTAATGATTCAGGAAATACAACTCATAGCGACACTGCCGCAAGTGTTTGCCGGCATGGAAAACGACCATCCTGTGTGTTCGTCGCAGGTGTGGCTCAACGAAGTGACGCTGCGCCGTCCCGACTACTACATGATCGAGGCCGAGTCAGGCACTGGCAAATCGAGCCTCTGCAGCTACATCTACGGAAGCCGGGGCGACTATAGCGGACGCATCCTCTTCGACGGCGAAGACATAGCCGCCTTCAGCATCGAACATTGGTGCCGCATCCGCACACGCGCCTTGGCCTACCTCCCTCAGGAAATGCAGCTTTTCCCCGAGCTCACAGTTCTTGAGAACATACAGATCAAAAACCGCCTCACAGGCTGCAAAACCGACCGATGGATCACCCAGGCTCTCGAACGGCTTGAAATCGGAGGCAAAGCCGATCAACCCGCCGGCAAGCTGTCTGTCGGCCAGCAACAGCGTGTGGCCATCGT
>CAJJOX010000291.1 GCA_905193485.1 uncultured Porphyromonadaceae bacterium
AGGCACCAAAAAACCGGGGGCGGGGGTATACCCGAGGGGGGCCCCCCCCGCCATGGGCGTTATCACGGGTGCATTCGGCGGAGTGCTCCGTGATATCCTTATCAACGAAGTGCCGCTCATTTTCCGGAAAGACATCTACGCCACGGCATGTCTGCTTGGCGCTGTCGTTTATTGGGTCATCCTTGAGTTCGGCGGCTCGGGGTTCGCGCAGCAGGTGTCGTGTGCTGTCACCGTGATATTGCTGCGTGTGCTTGCACTCAGGTTTTCGCTTTCGTTGCCCACTCTCGCGCCATTGCCTAAAGCACGCAAACCCCGCGACTGAGCCGCGTCGGGAGTTTCAGATATTATTTCCCCGGATGTGCGGATTCGCACCGTTCCATCCACGGTTCATGCTATCTTTGCGGAAAAAAGCATCACTTTTAATATCCGCTATGAAAACGACATTCACACTCCAACAGGTAAAACAGCTTCTCTCGCTTTCTTCCGCACAGCAACAGCAGATACTCGACTATGGCGACTCTCTTTCCGCCGCTTCCGATGAAGAGATAGCCGGTTCGACTGTCGCTTCCGACGCGCCTGAACTGATCCATGATCTACACCGCCGCTCCGTTCGACGCGCCCGTGCGGCCATTTCCAGGCGCAAACGCAAACAGCAGTCGGAATTATCCGGCGGTGACTGCAAAGCCGACCGCGGCGACAACCGACTGAGCCACGGTGCTATACGCCGGCTCCAATGGCTGCGCGATACGTTCCAGACCGAGATAGGCGAGGCTGTGCGCAATTATATATGCCGTGTGACGGAAAATCTGTCGACTCTATCGTCCGGACAGTATGTCTTGGCCTCACGTCGGGCTCACGCCATCATCATTCAGCTTATCAGCCCTCTTCTGGCTTCCGTCGTTGCAGGCTGATACCCCAGTTACCCTACGGTCGAATTTTTTTGCTAAATTTGCAGCATGTTTGATCAGTGCATGGATATTTTGATCAGGCAAGAGCGTGCATCCGATCGCCGTGCGGTGGATAGCCTTGTGCTTGAGTCGTTTAAGTCCGCGAGGCATTCCGACGGAAACGAGCATGTGCTTGTCGCCCGACTGCGCGGAAGCAACGCGTTTATTCCTGAATTATCGTTGGTCGCGACTGTCGGTAATGAAATTGTCGGGCACATAATGTTTACGAAAATTGCCATTGACGGCCGGACGCATCTCGCTCTTGCGCCATTGGCGGTTTTGCCGGAGTGGCGGTGTAAACGGATCGGCAGCGCTCTTGTCCGCGAAGGGCACGCTGTTGCTCAAAAACTCGGCTATGGCATGTCGGTCGTTCTGGGAGATTATGATTATTATTCGAGATTCGGATATAGACCGGCCTCTCTTTTCGGCATACGGCCACCTATGGGCGTTGATGAAAAATATTATATGGCTTTTGAGTTGAATCCGACCGATGGTTTTGTAACCGGTTATGTGGCATATGCGGAGCCTTTCGGTCTGTAATGTCGGACCTTTCGCATATTTTACTCCTTGATTTGCACTATGATTTGATTGTCCGGGGCGACATTCGCGGTTTAAAAATTGGATAATACGCCTTAATTTGTTACTTTTGCATTCAAAATTTTAAAAACAATACAGCTAAGTTTAAGTAGGTATGAATGTAACAGCTACCAATACCGATGCCGTCAGCCTTCGTTTGACGGTTTCTGTTGAAGAAAACGATTACAAGGCCAAAGTTATCGATGACCTCAAAAAAATAGGCCGCACGCACCAGATCCCCGGTTTCCGTAAAGGACATGTAAGTATTGTTGACCTTCAGCGCCGTTTTGGCCGTCAGGTTACAAGCGATGTGATCAATCAGGTGGTTTATGAAGCGGTGATGAAATACATCGAGGACAATAAACTCAACGTGCTCGGTGCTCCCGTGCCCGTCGAAGTGAAGGAACTCGACCTCAAGAACCAGAAAGACTTCACCTTCGAATATGATCTTGCTCTTGCACCCGAGCTCAATGTCAATGTCGACAAGAGCATGACGATGCCCTATTACAATATCGCCGTCACCGATGAGATGGTCAGCGAACAGGATAACGCATTCCGCAAACGTTTCGGCGCGCAGGTTCCCGGCGAACAGTTTGAGCCCGACGCACTCGTCAAAGGCGCTATCATGGAGTTGAACGAAGATGGCACCGTAAAAGAAGGCGATGACGCCATTCAGGTCGTCAGCGGTATTGTTGCCCCGATGTATTTCGCAGGCAAAGAAGAGGCAGCCAAGTTCGAGGGTAAAAAAGTAGGCGACAAGGTCGTGTTCAATCCTCGCC
>CAJJOX010000292.1 GCA_905193485.1 uncultured Porphyromonadaceae bacterium
TGAATTTCAATTATTTCAAAGAACTCTTATGATTTTTTAGTGGACACTAATGATTAGATATAAAAGTTAATACTAACAATTTTTCCAGTCACGCATAATTGATGACTCACCGACGGCAAAATCTACGATCGACTGCCGACAAATGATTCTCACGGTCTATCCTATCAATTAGCTACAATTTTCTATATTTTGATTGGTTTCAATGGGTTATCGGATCTATCGGTGCTTCTCAATCACTTAGATCCTTGCGTTTTTATCATGGTTTGACTCACGCCTACCCGGTATTTCAAAACTCTTTCTATCGGGCAGACAGAGTGCAATGCAAAATTAATAAAAATGGGAATGAATTTACCCCCCCCATATTAATTTATGTTAAATATACTCATATCGTTTTTTAACATAATTTCAGTTAGTGATTTCAAACCAAATGGCAAAATCACAAAAAATCCCGGCGCAAAAATTACGTCGGGACTATATCACAAAAAAAACGAAAAAAATTATCGTTCTGGTTATTATTTATATTATATATATGTGTATGCCTGCAAAAGGACAGGCAATCACACTCCTGTGTAGGTGTGAGGCGAAAGAGCGTGCAGCTCGGCTTTCACGGCATCGCTGACGTCGAGCGTATCGATAAACTCAGCGATGCTCTCGGCTGTAACTGCCGAATTAGTGCGAGTAAGCTGCTTGAGCGTTTCATAGGGGTGGGGATAACCCTCGCGACGGAGGATGGTCTGTATGCCCTCGGCCACGACGTTCCACATCCGGTCGAGATCGGCTTTCAGTGCTTTTTCATTGAGTATAAGCTTGCCAAGACCTTTCATGGTGCTGGCGACGGCGATAAGGATATGCGCCAACGGCACACCGACATTGCGCAGCACCGTCGAGTCGGTGAGATCACGCTGCATACGCGAAATCGGGAGCTTTTGCGAGAGATGCACCAGAATGGCATTGGCCATGCCGAGGTTGCCCTCGGAATTTTCAAAATCAATGGGATTGACCTTGTGGGGCATGGCTGACGAACCCACCTCGCCAGCTTTGATGCGCTGCTTGAAATAATCCATCGAAATGTATTGCCACACGTCACGGTCGAGATCGATGAGAATGGTGTTGATGCGGCGGAGAGCATCGAAAAGAGCCGCAAGATTGTCGTAGTTGGAAATCTGCGTGGTCATCATCTCGCGTTCTATGCCGAGGCTTTCCTTGAGGAAACGAGCGCCGAAAGCAGGCCAGTCAATATCGGGATATGCCGCATGATGAGCATTGAAATTACCGGTCGCGCCGCCAAACTTGCCGCTTACCGTCACTGCCCGGAGCTCGGCGAGCTGAGTGCGCAGCCGATAGGCGAACACCCCGATCTCCTTGCCGAGACGCGTGGGCGAAGCAGGCTGACCATGAGTGCGCGCGAGCATCGCGACACCGGCCCATTCGGCAGCGAGCGCGTCGAGTTTGTCGACGAGTTCACCTACAGCGGGAAGATATACATCATGCAAAGCCTCGCGCACCGACATAGGCACCGAAGTGTTGTTGATATCCTGTGATGTGAGGCCGAAATGAATGAACTCTTTATACGGTTCAAGCCCCATGGCGTCGAACTGCTCCTTGAGAAAATATTCCACAGCCTTGACATCGTGATTGGTCACCGACTCTATTTCCTTGATGCGACGGGCGTCGGCAAACGAAAAATCGCGGTAGACAGCACGCAGCCGCTCGAAAACCGACTGCGGCACTGCGGCAAGCTGCGGCAAAGGCAGGCGGCATAACGCGATGAAATATTCCACCTCGACGCGCACGCGATAGCGGATCAGGGCAAATTCGGAGAAATACATGTCGAGCCGTTCGCACTTGCCGCGATAGCGGCCGTCGACAGGCGAGATAGCAGTCAGTGACGTCAGTTCCATGCTTTGATTCTGTAAGTATATTGGATGATGAGTAAACATTGTCGTAGCGGTGACGGCACACATCGGAGCGTGTCCCGGCGACTACGGCTGCAAAGTTACGCAATTTTTCATTTAGCCCGTGAATTTTACAAAACTTTCGGCCGCATATTTGTTATAATAAACGAGAAATATTATAACTTTGCACCATCAAAAGCCACACCGCGTCAGCATCAGATCAAGTCAACATCACTATTTATTCATAAATTGCCGCGAGGCACTTCATTTATTTACCCATCATCAACATTTTATTCAGCATTAATCTATTATGGATTCTTCTAACGAAAAAAAAGGCAAACGTCCGC
>CAJJOX010000293.1 GCA_905193485.1 uncultured Porphyromonadaceae bacterium
AGGAAAGAGGGAGCGGTGTGCGGCGACATTGTGTCGCCGCACACCGCTGCGGAAAGGCATAAGGGATTGCCGTTATTCGGGACTCATCTCGAGCTGAATGCGGTTGGCTGTCAGAAGATATGTGCGGGCGAATGCCGCGAGATCGGCAGCCGTGAGGCTGTTGAGTATGTCGAGGTAGCCCGAGTGCATGTCGCGGCCGAATTTGTCGTACATGTGCATGACGGTCAGCCAGTAGACGTTGTCGTCGATGTTGTCGGCATAGTTTTTCGCCATGTAGTTTTTGACTTTGGCAAGCTCCTCGTCGGAGATGTTGGCGGGATCGGCGAGCGATTCGACGGTGCGGGCCACGATGTCGAATGTCGAGTCGGCGTTTTCGGGCGCCACACGGATATAGACCGGCATGATCATGTTGGCGGGGTCTGAGCCGTTGAGCCCTGCTCCGATGCCGATGTGGCTTTTGATACCGTAGGTCCATCCGCGGTTTTCGCGAAGGTCGGCGAGAAGTTTCGACTGGGCTATCTGCCCGAGCGCATGGCCTGTGATGACATTGGTGAGATTGTAGTCGCAGGGGGTGTTGTAGAATGTGTAGGCGATTGTCTGCGGGTTGGCCATCGGCTGGGTGAAGCGGTGGCGGTTGCGTCCTTTGGCATATCCGTAGCCAATGTCGCGTGGGCGCTCCATGCGTCCGGCGCCGGGGAGCGATGCGATGTATGTTTCAACCAGCGGCCGGATCGAGTCGGGCGAGAAATTTCCGGTGATGAAGAATGTGAAGTCGGACATGTCGGAAAAGCGGTCGCGGTAGATGTCGAGAATGCGGCCGTAGTCGACGTTGTCGCATCCTTCGGCTGTGAGTTTCGCGCCGAGCGGATGATGATTGTAGACGTAGGCGTGTATCGAGTCGCCCATGGCAAACGTAGGGTTGGCGGTCTGGCCGGAGAGCCGTGTGCGGGTGTTGTCCATGAGTGTGTTGAAGGCGCGGTCGTCGCGGCGTGCGCCGGTCGAGCGCAGATAGATCATCTGCATGGCTTCGTTGAGCGATGCCGGCGTGGCGGCGGCTCCCACAGTTTCCTCCATGTTGTCGACGGTGACGGCCGAACGCACGCTCTTGCCCACGAGGAGGCGGCGCAGCTGTTCGGAGGTGTATGGGCCGAACGCGCTGACAGCGAGTGCGTCGTTGGTCATTTTATAGTCAGGGCCGAAGGCGGGGTCGTAGGATTGTGAGAATCCGCCCGGACTATATCCCTGGATGATGATGGAGTTGGGGTTTTTGTCGGATGGACGGAGAAACACACGAATGCCGTTGGAGAGAGTCCATAGCGTGGCATCGAACTGAGGAAGCGGATCTTCGGCAGTGATTGAGCCTGCGACGGGCTTTTCAGGGATGAGCGGGCCGTTGACGGTCTTGTCTTCCCACGCGGCGAGATCCTGCTCTTTCACGGATGTGAATGCATCGGCGAGCGCGTCGGAGGTGAGCGTGTCGGATTGGGGAACGTAGGCGATGATGACGGTACCGGCGGCGTCGGGCGCTACGAGCGAGCGCATGTAGTCGTTGACTTGCTGAAGCGTTATGCTTCGGATCACGCCTTTGAGCATTTTGTATTTCTGTACGGCCGAGGGAAGGGCGCCGCCATCTATGTAATGGCGCACGTAGGCGCGGGCGTAGTCGGTGTTTGTGACAGACGAGCGTCCGGTGTAGTCATTGTCGGCATCGGCGCGCAGATCGATTTTGGCACGTTGTAGCTCAGTGTCAAGGAATCCGTGGGCGGCCGCACGCTTGAGCTCAGTCGCAATGGCCCTGACGGCATCGGTGGCGCGTCCGTTTTTGGATGGGGCGCGCACCACCATTGCCTGCTGGGAGCGAGAGAGGAGAAATTTCACATCGCCGACGGCGAGGCGCGACACTGGTGAGTTGTCGGCGTTTTCAATCTCTGTGAGCCGTTCGGCGAGCATAGTCGAGACGAGTGAACCGATGGCGTCGCGGCGCAGCTCTTCGATGGTGTTTGAGAGCGAATCGGGCAGATCGTCATGTTTGAGATAGATCTGGAGATTGGTCGACGATTGCTCGGGATCGGTCTGCACGGTGGCAATTGGAGCGGTGTTGAAAGGCACCGGCACCGGTTGTGAGAGCGCGGCGTTGGCGGCGGGGGTGGAGTCGGCCCACAGCGATCTGATGCGCTCTTCGATGAGATCGGGGTCGACGTCGCCCACGACGA
>CAJJOX010000294.1 GCA_905193485.1 uncultured Porphyromonadaceae bacterium
CCCCCCACCTCTTTGCAAGCATCGCCTCCACTGAGCCGCCGGTCGCGTCTGCCGCAAGCCTGTAGTCACCCGCTTCAACTGTCTGCATGGCTCCCGTCTGTCGCCTGATCTCGGTCACTTCAACTTCACCAAGTTCTCTCGCATTCTCTTCAAGACGCACGTTAATCGTCAGATCCCCGTTGGGTTTCACGAGCTGCCGACGCACCTCCTTATAGCCTATACAGCTGTACACCAGCACCAGCGTGTCCCGCTCTGCAACCGTAAGCTTATAGCCGCCGTCGGCATTGGTGCTCACACCTATTGCCGTACCGGCTACTTTAACCGTTGCCGCGGCCACCGGCTCATTGGCCTGATCCACGACTCTGCCGCGGATGTCGACGTTTGCCGCCGCGGCCGACAGACCGCAGCACGACACAACCGACAGGATCATGTATATTGTAGACAATCGCATTTTTCTCATGTAATTACTGAATTAGTAACGCAGAATCCGTCGAAAAATTATAAAAATAGTTATTTTTGCGCCATCATTCACAATCATGCAATGCATTGGGACAATCCTGCATCACTGCTTTTGCTCCAAATCACGTTGCGTCATAACGATCCTTTATGAAAATAGCTATAGTCGGAACCGGTTACGTCGGCCTTGTATCAGGCGCTTGCTTTGCCGAAGTAGGCATCGATGTCACTTGCGTCGACATCGACGAAAATAAAATAAACGCCCTCAAAAATGGTGTCATTCCTATCTACGAACCCGGCCTTGACGACCTCGTCAGACGCAACACCAACGAGCGACGACTGCATTTCACAACCGATCTCGCCGAATGCATCGATGAAGCCGAAGCGGTTTTCTGTGCCGTTGGGACGCCACCCGACGAGGACGGAAGCGCCGACCTTAAATATGTCAGATCTGTCGCACGCACTTTCGGAAAACTCATCAACCGGTTCACCATTTTCGTCACCAAAAGCACCGTTCCTGTGGGCACATCGGAAATCGTGCGCACAGAGATCGAAAACGAGCTTCACCGACGTGGCGCCGACATCCCTTTCGAGGTCGCATCAAATCCCGAATTCCTCAAAGAAGGCGCCGCTATAAAAGACTTCATGTCGCCCGACCGGGTGGTTATAGGCACTCGCAGCGAACGCGCCCGCAAAGTAATGGAACGCCTCTACCGCCCCTTCCTGCTCAATAATTTCCGCGTCATATTCATGGATATCGCATCCGCCGAAATGACCAAATATGCAGCCAACTCAATGCTCGCCACACGCATTTCGTTCATGAACGACATCGCCAACCTATGCGAGCTTGTTGGTGCTGACGTAAACATGGTGCGCAAGGGCATTGGCACCGACGCTCGTATCGGAACAAAATTCCTCTATCCCGGATGCGGCTACGGAGGCAGTTGCTTCCCCAAGGATGTCAAGGCTCTCGCACGCACAGGCCGCGACAATGGCTACCGAATGCGCGTCATCGAAGCCGTAGAGGCGGTCAACGAAGCCCAGAAAAGCATCGTCTTCAACAAACTCAAGACCGCGCTTGGCGACCTTCAGGGCAAACGCATCGCCATCTGGGGCCTTGCTTTCAAGCCCGAAACCGACGACATGCGCGAAGCCCCGTCGCTCGTCGTCATCAATCGCCTGCTCGAAGCCGGAGCTGAGGTAACCGTTTTCGATCCCGTGGCAATGGACGAATGCTTCCGACGTATAGGCGACAAAGTGATCTATGCCCGTGATATGTACGACGCAGCCAACGATGCCGACGCGATTGCTCTCCTTACCGAATGGAAACAGTTCCGTGTCCCGTCATGGAATGTTGTCCGCAAAGCCATGAAAGGCAATCTCATCGTCGACGGACGAAACATCTACGACGCCGACGAGCTCTCCGATGCCGGACTGCGCTATCATTGCATAGGCCGATGATCTTCAGTAACATTGCTCCCCGATCCATTTTAATTAACGTTAAATCAAGCCGTCACAACGTCACGGCTATTGCATTATTGTGAGTTGTTTCGTATTTTTGCATAAAATAACGAATAATGAATAGATTTCTGACGATATTGCTTCTTGCCCTTGCTTCCGTTTTGCCTTTTGGCGAAACGGTGGCAGCGGCTAATGCCCCGCGTCAGGAACAACTGGCGTCCTCCGAGCCCACGCTGTCAACACGCCGCGGAGCCATCGAAATATCGTGTCCCGCCGCCGGCCGCCCTTCCCC
>CAJJOX010000295.1 GCA_905193485.1 uncultured Porphyromonadaceae bacterium
ATTGCGTCGGCTGCTGATGGTCCCCCACAGTCGTTCGTTGTCGTGTCCGGCCGCTATGATGCGGTTGACCGGAAGACCCATCTGGCGGGAAAAGAGGGCTGCCGTGAGATTGCCCAGATTGCCGCATGGCGTGGCAATGGCTATTTGGCCTATCTCGGGATTGAGGGCAAGCAGACGGGCATATGCATGGAAGTAATAGAACATCTGCGGAAGCAGACGGGCAATGTTGATCGAGTTGGCCGATGTGATGTTCATTGATCGGTTGAGCTCGGCATCGGTATAGATCTCTTTCACCAGCCTCTGGCAATCGTCGAATGTGCCGCGGATTCCGATCGGGAATATGTTGGACGCCGGCGAACTGAACGACTCATGCGGAACACGCAGTAACCGTCCTTTGGGATGAAGAATGAAGACATTGACATTGCGCAGCCCCGCAAATCCGTGCCCTACCGCACAACCCGTATCGCCCGATGTGGCCACGAACACATTGATGCTGCCGCTGCACGGACCGTCCTGTTTGATGATGTAATCGACAATGCGCGCCATGAAACGTGCGCCGACATCTTTAAACGAATTGGTCGGTCCATGAAAGAGTTCCAGAGCGTAGCGGTCGCGGCCTACGGGCCTCAGCGGTATTTCAAACGTCAGCGTTTCTTTTACAATGTCGTTGAGGTCGGCCGGACTGATGTCTGACCCGAACATCGTGGTCGCCACCACGTATGCTATGTCGGTGAGCGACATGTCGGGAATATTGTTGAAGAGAGCCTGTGGAATCACCGGAATGGCATTCGGCATATATACTCCACCGTCCGGAGCGATGCTGCGAAGTATCGCTTCTCGTAGGCCTACGATATTTTGCCTGTTGTTGGTGCTGTAATATTCCATGTCGCAGTATTCGCTACATTTGGTAATAGCAAAGTTAAAGTTTTAAATATCCAAAACCAATAATTGCGGCATTAAGTATGCATGATTTTGCATAAGTTAAGATTTGCATGTCTCTGACGATGGGGGAGAATCGGAAAGATTCAATTGGCGGGTTTGAATTTTTTCATCGAAATGAGCCGGATCCATCCTATCCGACTCATGTCAGCGTAATAATGTATGTGCTTTTCGCAGGGCGCGGGATCGGTCGGCGACAGATGCAAAGGGAATGAATGCGGAAGTCCGGAGTTTCGCGTAAACGAAATTCCGGACTTCCGGTGCTCGAAGTGGGACTCGAACCCACACAGCCGCAATGGCCAAAGGATTTTAAGTCCTTCGTGTCTACCATTCCACCATTCGAGCTGCTTTTGGCTGCTTTGGCCGCTGCACTAAAAGCGACGCAAAGGTAGCAAAGAGTTTCTGAATTTGCAAATATCGACCTGTCAAATATCAACGACGGATATATGCGTAAGGAGGCGTCGGGCTGCCAACAAAAACGACGTATGGCTCAAGACCATATTTCATTTTGAGCGCTTCGCCGCCATATGCCGTTCCGCCGGCGAAGATGTTGTAGGCGCTTCCGCATTTCGGGCATTTGACAATGCCGGCGATCGACGATTCGGTGTCATAGGCCACGCGGATATTGGCGTTTTTCTCGACCGGACAGGCAAGATCGAAGGCATAGTATTCTCCATTCGGATCGCACACAAGCATCACTCCGCCGAAACCGGTATATTCACCGGCTTTATAGGGATAGCCGGCCGGCTGTGATTCCTGTTTGATGAAGTTTCGTGTCTGACCGGCGCCGCTCACACCGTAAATCTGCCAGTCGCCGATGGTGTTGAACAGGATATTGACATTGGCAGGGGGCAGACGGTGATTGTCGACTTTTTCGCACGATCCCAATGAAATGGCGAGAGTGGTTGCAAAAGCCGCAAGTGACAGGCGAAATATGCGCATGGCCTACGACGTAACTTATGCTCCGAAAAAGTTGGTGAACATGTCGCCGAAGCGGTCGGCGGCTTCCTGCAGTTTGCTCCCGACGAGCGGACGCAGCATGGCCGGGATCTCCACGTCGAGATCCGTGCGCACTTCTGTCGTGTTTTCATCCTTGGGCGTGAAGTGCATGACGATGTTGAAAGGCAGAGGCGAATTTTCTGCCGTCAGACGCAGCAGGGTCGGGGCTACACGTTCGGCCACTGCAAATGTGAGCTCGCCGACTGCCGGAGCGTTTATGGTCATCTTGTCATCGCCGAATGTCACCTGCCC
>CAJJOX010000296.1 GCA_905193485.1 uncultured Porphyromonadaceae bacterium
CGCTCATGGCGAAGTGACGGTCGGGTTGACTGAGGCGGCTGCCGCATCGCCGAGCTGAGTACCGGCCACAGCGTCGAAGCTGCGTCCGCCGACGAGCGCTTTGTCGAGATCGACCGAACCCCAGGCAATCATCATGCCGACACCGACTGAGAGCTTCGGAGTTATGCGCCAGGAGATTGTGGGCTGCACGGTGTAGACCTTGAGGTTGACTTTCTGGGATAGCATCGAGCCGGGCCAGTTGTTGGTCCAGTCGATGGCCGAGCCGTAGGGCGTGTAGAAGCTGACACCTGCCTGCAGATTGTCGTATATGCGGAATGAGGCGTTGACTGCGAGAGGCGTCGACAGACCGTTGTGTGTCTTGTAGGTCGAGCCTTCGTAATCGGCCGATGCTATGGCCTTGATGCCGGTGACCGAGGCGGAGATGTCGAGAGTCTTATCTGAGAAGGAGAGTCCGGCGGGGTTGAAGATCATGCTTTCCGAGCCGAGCTTCTGGGCCACACCCGTATGTCCCATGCCGAGCTGTTTTGCGCTGAGAGTGTTGATCTGATAGCCTTCGGCTGATGCATGGAAGGCGGCTGTGAGTGCCATCACGGCAACTGCGATTTTTTTCATAAATACTTCAAAATTGGTAAAAACGCCCACAAAGGTAAGTCTTTCTTTCCATGCGACCAAAAATAATGTGGAGCAATTGTTGCCGAAAGCGGGATGGCGTGGCGTAAAACGCGGACTACAAGTTGTTATTGTCAGAATGGAATGTTATCTTTGTGACAACAAACAATGTCACAAACACTAATGAAATGAAACAATTGCTTATAGCCGCTATCGCGGCATGCGCGTCGTTTCCGTGTACGGCGACGGTCGAAACGCTTTATTCACCCGACGGCCGTCTGTGTGTAATGGTGGATAACGGCAATGCCGAGCCCACATATAGTCTGATAGTCGACGGGCAGGAGATCATAGCGCCGTCGCGACTGGGGCTCGTGGCGCCGGGATGGCATTATGCCACCGAGGGACAGGCGAGCGTGAAACGCTCGTCGGTTAACGAATCATGGCAGCAGCCGTGGGGCGAGAACAAGCATTGCGTCAACCATTATAACGAGCTGTCAATGACATTGCCCGACGGTCAGCTGACGCTTCGCTTCCGCGCCTACGACGACGGCATGGCCCTGCGCTATGAAACGGCTGCCGCCGACTCGCTGACTATCATGGATGAGCTGACGGAATTCCGCTTCACTCCAGAGGGACAGACGTGGGCCATTCCGGCCAATTTTGAAACCTACGAGCTTGAATACCGTAATCTGCCGCTGCTCACGTTGCCCGACGCCAACACACCGATGACGTTCCGCACCGACAGAGGCATCTATGGCTCGGTGCATGAGGCGGCTCTCTACGATTATCCCGAGATGGTGTTGCGTCGCGATTCCGTGTCGGGTGTGCTGAAGGCCGACCTTGCCCCGCTGCCCGACGGTGTGAAAGCCTATATCCCCGGCCGATTCACCACGCCGTGGCGCACGGTGCAGATAGGCCGTTCGGCTGTCGATCTGATCAATTCCGACCTTATAGTGAATCTCAACGAGCCTTCGAAAATCAGCGACACATCATGGATACGTCCGCAGAAATATGTCGGCATATGGTGGGGAATGCATCTCGGCACGCAGGTGTGGACAATGGGACCGCGACATGGCGCGACTACCGAAAACGCTATACGCTATATAGATTTCGCCGCCGACAACAATCTTCAGGGCGTGCTTTTCGAAGGATGGAACCGCGGCTGGGAGAACTGGGGCGGCAACCAGCATTTCGATTATCTGAAGGCATATGACGACTTTGACATAGACAGTGTCGCCTCCTATGCCTCGCGCCGCGGCGTCGAGCTGTGGATGCACGATGAAACGGGTGGCAATATACCCGAATTCGAAGCGGTGCTCGACAGCGCGTTCGCCTATTACGCCTCTTTGGGTGTGCATACCGTCAAGACCGGCTATGCCGGGGGATTCAAGGGAGGCTATCTGCATCATTCGCAATATGGTGTGTGCCACTATCAGCGCGTTGTCGAAACAGCCGCCCGCTATCATATAATGATCGATGCGCATGAGCCTATCAAGGAAACAGGCATACGGCGCACATGGCCTAACATGATGACACGCGAGCGCCCGCGCGGCACGGAATGGAACGCCTGGCCGG
>CAJJOX010000297.1 GCA_905193485.1 uncultured Porphyromonadaceae bacterium
TGACAATATATTGTCGATAGATGAAATTGGAAACGATGAGATCAAATTCATACATGACACCCAAACCATATCATTTACTGGCAACATAAGCAACGTATCTTCAATATCCTTATTGGACATCTGGGGTCGAACTGTTTATCAACAATATAACGCTGACCAAATAAATACCTCGGCTCTACCACATGGCATATATATCCTTCATATAACTCCCGGATCCGGCAATCCGATTGTACACAAATTAATTCTATAATTATAAATATTGACCGCCATGAAAAAATGGTGGAAATAAATGTAACATACGAAGGCGCCTGGACTAACGAAATGAAAGACGCATTTGAATACGCCTGTAAAATATGGCGGAATTTTAAATTTCCGATAAGCATTATTATTTTATAATTTTGCACTCGAAATACTATCCAACCGATTCAAAATGCTCCGTCAATCATTCACCGCCCTCCTGCTTCTTGCATCACTTATCCAGTCATTTGCATCTAAAGCCGACTCAACCGAGAAAGTCAACTATATCCCGCAGATCCACGGAGTGGCGCGCGCCAGATTTGAATATTCCACCCAGCATGGCGACTACCGCTTTCAGGTGCGCAACGCACGCCTCAATGTCGGCGGCAAAGTAGCCTCATGGGCCGACTATTATATGCAAGCCGACTTCTGCGACCGCGGCAAGATAAAGATGCTCGACGCATGGGCACGCATCTGGGTCACAAAAGAGATCGGATTTCAGGCCGGCCAGTTCCGCATGCCCTTCGGTGTCGATCCGTTCCGCGCTCCCGCCACATACATCTTCGCCAACCGCTCATTTGTCGGCAAACAGATGTGCAACGTGCGAGCCGTAGGCTTTAAAGCCATCTGGCAACCCTCCACCCTTCCTCTATGCATCGAAGCGGGCGCCTTCAATCCCGGCACGATCGGCGACCATACCCCGTGGCACAACACTCTGACCTTCGCCTCAAAGCTTTCTTTACGCCACCGCAACATCACGCTCTCGACCGGTTTCCAGTCGGTCCGTCCCGACGGTGTGCGCGCCAATCTCGTCGACGGTGCCGTGGGATGGCGCTCAGGCCGCTGGACCCTCGAAGGTGAATATATGTGGAAACACTATACACACGACCGCTTCCGCGACGCCCATGCCTATCTCATCTGGGCCGACTACGCCATGCCGCTCAAAAGCGGCATCTTCAACCGGCTGTCGTTTCAGGGTCGTTTCGACGGACTGACCGCCCACTCCTCGGCTCAGCCCGACGGCGACGGGCACCTTGTCACCGACGATCCGGCACGCACGCGTCTGACCATCGGCTCGACGATCAGCTATATACGCACCAAATCGATGGGTCTCGATCTTCGCGTCAACTACGAAAACTATTTTTACCACAGCGGTTACACCCCCGATGCCGACGGCGGCAACAAACTCACTGCCGAAATCATCGTCCGCTTCTGACCCTCTCCCCCCCCGACGCCCGTCACTCCATAACCTGCCAAAAACACAGAGGCGACATGCCGGATCAACCTGCATATCGCCTCCTTATCATTTATTGTGGGCTGCGTGACGCCCCGGGCGCCGGTCAGTTCATCCTCACCTTTATATTGTCAATAGCCATGTAGGCCGGAGTGTTCATGCCATATGCGCCGGTGTCAGAGCCGGTGAAATTAAACACGATCTTGTTCACTTTGCCAAGACCGGTCAGGTTAAGCGGTGTCCATGTCGTGGGAATTTCCACCTTTCTCTCTGAATCGCGGAAATCAGCCACATATTCGTCGACGGTCGAAGTCACATTGCCGGCAGCGTCATAGCCGGTGACTGTCATCTTAAACCATCCTCTGACACTCTCGAGCGACATACCCGGATTGGTGCTGTAGGCGCTGCCATTGGTCAGCACACCGTAGAGATAGGATGTCGGACAATACATCAGGTCTTCAATCACATATTCCTTGCCGCCGCTGAAGCTCATCGAAGCGGCCGAATGGTTGAAATTACCGTCATTATAGCCATTGATCACAGCAAACGTATTGGAGCCGTCGGCGCCTGCGCCTTTGTTCGAGCCGTCGACCGACGCTGTATTATACACCGAGCACTGATTTGAATATGTCATCCACCAGCCTTCGGTCTTGCCTTCGATATCCGTGCGGTAGTTCCACTGTGAGCGAACGACACCGCC
>CAJJOX010000298.1 GCA_905193485.1 uncultured Porphyromonadaceae bacterium
CCCACAAACCTCCGGCGGGCGGCCTCACCGACGAAGCAATCCCGCCAATCTTCGGCATAAACGACTTCCGGCCTGTCGACCGAATAAAGTATCTGCGCGACAAACGCGATTTTACCGATCACGCCATGGAACGCCTTAAATCACTACATGGCTCTTCATTCAAAATTTACAACTCCGACGGTTCGCCCTGCACCGTCCTTTATGCCCCGCGCACCGTCATCGACTTCATCGAAACCGACTACTGACGCCGACCGTCTTCCTCATATCCCGGCCACGCTTCATGCCTAACATACTGTAATGAACTGATGTCAAGATGACCTCAGTTCATTTTCTACATTCCGTCGGATATTTGCAACCGGAAAAAGCATCTTAAAAAAGCCGTTCGCCTTGCTGCCGTTTGCAGGAAATATGCTATCTTTGTAGCTGTATGAACGACGAAAAGACAAAGGCAGCCGCAATGGCCACGTTCACGCAATTTATGACTCAACATAAACTGCGCAGAACCCCCGAACGTTTTGCCATTCTGGAAAAAGTGTTCGACATGTCGACCCACTTTTCTATCGATGCCCTTCATTCCCAACTCGATGACAGCGGATATCACGTCAGCCGTGCAACCGTCTACAACACCATCGAACTGCTGACTCGCTGCGGCCTTGTGCGGCGCCACACGTTTGCCGCCCAGTCGCCGCAATACGAAAAAATCACCGGCCTCACTAAGCACTATCATCTTGTGTGCTCACGTTGCGGTAAAGTGAAAGAGATAAAGGATGCCGAAATCGACCAGCTCCTCGGCACACGCCGTTTTGGCAAATTTCATCCGACATACATTGATTTGAATGTCTACGGACTATGCGCCACATGCGTGCGACGCACACGCCCTGCGGCACCACGTCAAAACAAACCAACAGACAAATAGCCTCCGGTGCCATGGCATTACAACTCATCACAAACAAAACATCAAACATCAATCACATACATTAAAACAAAGGACAGAGATGAAAATTGACGTATTGCTCGGCCTCCAATGGGGCGACGAAGGAAAAGGTAAGGTTGTCGACGTGCTCACACCGCGCTACGACGTCGTAGCCCGCTTTCAGGGCGGTCCCAATGCCGGTCACACACTCGAATTCGACGGCAAGAAATATGTGCTCCGCTCCCTCCCTTCCGGAATTTTCCAGCACGGACAGACCAATATTATCGGCAACGGCGTGGTTCTCGACCCCGTGCTCTTCCGGGAAGAAGCCGAAGCACTCGAACGCTCCGGCATCAACCTCCGCAAAGTGCTCAAGATTTCAAAGAAAGCCCACCTCATAATGCCCACACACCGCCTGCTCGACGCAGCAAACGAACGAGCCAAAGGCGGCGCCAGAATCGGCACTACCGGCAAAGGGATCGGCCCGACATACACCGACAAGATTTCACGCAACGGACTGCGCCTCGGCGACACTCTTCACAATTTTGAAGCTAAATATGCCGCAGCCCGTGACCGCCATCTTACAATGCTCCGGGCTCTCGGCGAAACGCCCGATCTCTCCGAACTCGAGCCGCGCTGGTTTGAGGCTATCGACTATCTGAAAACTTTCGACATCATCGATAGCGAACATTTCATCAACGGCTGCCTCGACCAGGGAAAGACAGTGCTGTGTGAAGGCGCACAAGGCACTCTGCTTGACGTGGATTTCGGGTCATATCCTTTCGTCACGTCATCCAACACTGTCGCAGCCGGAGCATGCACTGGCCTTGGTGTCGCTCCAAACAAAATAGGCGAGGTGTTCGGCATTTTCAAAGCCTATTGCACACGTGTCGGCAGCGGTCCATTCCCCACCGAACTCTTCGATGAAACCGGCAAGAAAATCCGTGACATCGGCCACGAATACGGCGCCGTGACAGGCCGTGAACGCCGCTGCGGATGGATCGATCTCGTCGCTCTCCGCTACGCAATAATGATAAATGGCGTCACACAGCTCATCATGATGAAAAGTGATGTTCTCGATACATTCCCTGTCATCAAAGCATGCACCGCATACGAAATTGACGGGCAGATCACGCACGACTTCCCGTTCTCGCTTGATGAAAGCACTGTAAAGCCCGTCTACAAGGAGTTGCCCGGATGGCAGACCGACATGACATCCACTAAATCGG
>CAJJOX010000299.1 GCA_905193485.1 uncultured Porphyromonadaceae bacterium
CTTTGTCAATATCAGGAATTACTAGTTCTTTGTTTTCCACGAATCCGTGCATTCCCTGACCGATCATGCGCAGCCCTTTCTGTATGATCTCTTCAAATGATTTGCCGATCGACATTATTTCACCCACCGATTTCATGGATGATCCGATTTCGCGGTCGACGCCGGCAAATTTGGTGAGATCCCATCGGGGGATCTTGACAATCATATAGTCGACTGAAGGAGCTACGTAAGCCGAATTCGGCGTGCCCATCTCACCTATTTGGTCGAGAGTGTAGCCGAGGGCGAGTTTGGCGGCCACGAATGCAAGCGGATATCCCGAGGCCTTGGAAGCGAGGGCTGACGACCGGCTCAGCCGGGCGTTGATCTCTATGATGCGGTAGTCGTTTGTTTCGGCGTTGAAGGCATACTGGATGTTGCATTCACCCACGATGCCGATGTGGCGCACCACTTTGCATGCGATCTGTTCGAGCAATTCGATCTGTTCTTTTGAAAGCGACACGATGGGAGCGACAACGATCGATTCACCGGTATGGATGCCCAGAGGATCGAAGTTTTCCATCGGAACGACGGTGAAGCAATGGTCGTTGGCATCACGTATAACCTCAAACTCGATTTCTTTCCACCCTTTCAGGGATTCTTCGACAAGAATCTGTTGCGCGTAGCTGAGAGCGCTTTCGCAATGCCGGCGGAATTCCTCGTCGTTGTTGCAGATGCCTGAACCCAGCCCTCCGAGGGCATAAGCCGAGCGCACCATGACGGGGAAGCCGATGCGGTGTGCCACCTCGATGGCGTCGTCGAGAGATTCGACGGCTTGCGAAACCGGCGTCTTGGCCTGTATTTCATTGAGCTTTTTCACAAAAAGATCGCGGTCTTCCGTGATCATGATGGCCTCTACGGAAGTGCCGAGCACTTTCACACCGTAACGGTCGAGCGTGCCGTTGAGATAAAGCTCCGTCCCACAGTTGAGTGCCGTTTGACCGCCGAAGGCGAGCAGGATGCCGTCGGGACGTTCCTTCTTGATCACTTCCTCGACGAAGTGCGGAGTGATGGGGAGGAAATAGACCTTGTCCGCAACTCCTTCCGATGTCTGGATTGTTGCGATGTTCGGGTTGATTAACACGGTGGAGATGCCCTCTTCGCGCATGGCTTTCAGCGCCTGTGAACCGGAGTAGTCAAACTCGCCGGCCTGTCCGATTTTCAGTGCGCCGGATCCGAGCAGCAGAACCTTTTTGATCATTGCAGTCAGTATTTAAGAATAAGTGTTTGCATTGTAGATGCGGTAAATGCCAGAGTATGGTTTCATTGCGGCATTCTCAAATAAAGAGAGGGTGAAGAAATGAAAAGAGCATGCTCTATGCGATTTTGTGCAAAATTACTAATAAAGCGTCAAGCATGAAACTGCCGGGGAAATTTTGTTTCAACATTTTTGCTAATTTTGCAGTTTTAAAAGAGCGTTGCAACATAAAACGAGATAATAGTGATACTGAGTATTATTTATTTGCTTGCCGGCCTTGTGCTGATACTTGTCGGCGCAAACTGTCTTACTGACGGATCGTCGTCGCTCGCACGCAGAATGGGAGTGTCTGATCTTACGGTAGGCCTGACTGTCGTGGCTTTCGGCACATCGGCTCCGGAGCTTGTCATCAGTATGATATCGGCGATCGAGGGAAGCCCCGAACTTGCCGTGGGTAATGTCGTGGGCAGCAACACGTTCAATATTTTGATGATAATAGGCGTGACGGCGATCGTGCGGCCGATACCAGTCAGCCGCGGGCTGATGACCAACGAACTGCCGCTTGTCGTGCTGTCGTCAGCCGTGCTTCTTGTCATGGCTAACGGCTCGTTTCTCGACGGCAATGCCCAGGCGGTCATCAGCCGGGTGGACGGCATAGTGCTTCTGATGTTTTTTGCGATATTCATGCGGTATACATTCGCGCAGGCCAGACAGTTGCCCGACGGCCCGGTCGCGCCGGGCACTGTGCCGTCGACCGCCGGTGCGGTGATTGAAATGAAACCGCTTAAGGCTGTAGTGTATGTGGCCGGCGGTCTTGCGGCTCTCATTGTCGGTGGCGACCGATTCGTGGCGGGAGCGTCCGACATTGCCAAAG
>CAJJOX010000300.1 GCA_905193485.1 uncultured Porphyromonadaceae bacterium
GGTTTTCCGCTGTTCCTGATGGTTATGTTTGCCATATTCTGGCTGACCTTTGAGATCGGCGCATACCCGATGGACTGGATTCAGTCAGTTGTCGACTGGCTCGCCGGACTTGTGCAACAGTATATGCCCGAAGGTGCGTTGAAGGATCTGATTGCCGACGGCATAATCGGAGGCGTCGGAGGTGTCATCGTTTTCCTTCCCAATATCTTGATTCTCTATTTCTGCATATCGTGGATGGAAGATTCAGGCTACATGGCTCGCGCCGCATTCATCATGGACAAACTGATGCACCGCATCGGCCTTCACGGCAAATCCTTTATTCCGCTCGTGATGGGATTCGGATGCAATGTGCCCGCCATCATGTCTGCACGAAGCATTGAAAGCCGGAGCAGCCGCATCATCACCATCCTCATCAATCCTTTCATGTCATGCTCGGCGCGTCTGCCGATCTATGTACTGTTGGTCGGAACTTTCTTTGAGAGTCATGCCGCCATCGTCTTCTTATGCATCTATCTCCTTGGAGTTCTGGTGGCGATGCTCACATCCACGCTGTTGCGCAGATTCTATTTCAAGGCCGACGAAACGCCGTTCGTCATGGAACTGCCTCCCTACCGTATCCCTACCGTGAAATCGTCGCTGCGCCACATGTGGGGCAAGGGCGAACAATATCTTAAGAAAATGGGCGGAGTCATTCTTGTGGCAAGCATCATAGTCTGGGCTCTCAACTATTTTCCGCTCAGCAGCCACGGCGATTCGGCGGAATCCCGACATGACTCATATCTCGAAATGATGGGCAAGGCAGTCACTCCAGTCATGGAACCGGTCGGTTTCCATTGGCGTGCAAGCGTCGCCGCCCTTGCAGGCATTCCCGCAAAGGAGATTGTCGTTTCCACTCTCGGCGTACTTTACACCGGCGACGAAGAAGCATCCGACGCAGCGCTCTCGGCGCGGATCACGGCTGCGAATCCCCAGACCGGAATGCCGGATTTCAACATGGCCTCGGCTCTTTCGTTCATGGTTTTCATCCTGCTCTACTGCCCGTGCATCGCCACTGTCACGGCAATTGTCAAGGAAACGGGCGACTGGCGTTACGGCGCATTCACCGTTATTTACAACACACTGATAGCCTGGATCATGGCCTTTGCTACTTATCGCATCGCTTTAATGATTGTTTGACGGTTATTTCCGGCTTATCCTCTATATCCTGCCTCCCGCCGTCAGTCAAGATTGACCACTGTAATTCCCGCGCCTCCGAATTGCACATGCTCGTCATGAAACGATTTCACCCCGGGCACGGTGTCAAGATAGGCACGGACAGCCTGGCGCAATGCACCTGTCCCGGTGCCGTGGAGTATGCGCACACGTCCGATATTGAACTGCAAGGCATCATCTATGTAATATGTCACAGCCTGCACCGCCTCGTCGGCCCGCATTCCCCGCACGTCAAGCTGCTGGCTGAACTCCAGTTGGCGAGCCCTGCTGTCGGCTGAGGTCGAGGCACTGACAAACGACGACGAGCGTTGGGCTCCGCTGTCGATCTTGGCCGTGGTATGTTTCAGACGGTCTGCAGCTACTGTTGTCTTAAGCTGACCGAATATCACAGTGGCGTTATTGCCTCGCATCTCGACCACTGTTCCCGGAACGCCCTCCCCGTCAAGACGCACCACATCGCCGACCGACACGGGCTTCTGCTCTGTCTTTGAAGGAGTCGAGATGTTTCTGTCTTTTTTCTTGCGGCTTTTGGGCACTTTCTTCAACAGACGGTTTTCTTGACCCTCATCCGTAAGCAGTGCCTCCTTTTCGCGTTGCATGTTGCGACGCGCTTCCATTGTCGCCGCTTTTTCCGCCTGCGACCGGCGTATGTCGTGGATAGTGCGTTCTATTACGGCATTCGACTCTTCAAGTATGCTGCGGGCTTGGGTCTTGGCTTCCGAAAGGATCTCTTTGCGGCGCGCATGAAGTTCGTCGGCCTCGGCGTTATAACATTCGAGCGTCGCTTCAATTTTCTTCTCTTTCTGGCGTATAGCCAGCCTTTTGTTTTCCCAATAACGGCGGGCACGCGCCATGTCGGGAAGAAATT
>CAJJOX010000301.1 GCA_905193485.1 uncultured Porphyromonadaceae bacterium
CGGCCGGCGGGGCGGCGGAGGAAGCCATGATGCAGGAGATCGCCGCCATTAAAAAAGCCATAAAACCGCAGGAAACACTTTTCGTCGTCGACTCCATGACAGGCCAGGACGCCGTCAACACCGCGAAGGAATTCAACGACCGGCTCGACTTCGACGGCGTCGTGCTCACGAAACTCGATGGCGACACCCGTGGCGGCGCCGCCCTTTCCATACGAACCGTAGTCACCAAACCCATCAAGTTTGTCGGCACGGGCGAAAAAATGGACGCCCTCGACCTGTTCCATCCCGCCCGTATGGCCGACCGCATACTTGGCATGGGCGACATCGTTTCTCTCGTCGAGAAAGCGCAGAACGCCTACGACGAGGAGGAAGCGCGCAAACTTCAGCGCAAGATAGCCAAAAACCAGTTTGACTTCAACGATTATCTCGCCCAGATCAACCAGATCAAGAAAATGGGCAATCTAAAAGATCTTGCCGCAATGATTCCGGGCGTCGGCAAAGCCATCAAGGATGTCGACATCGACGACAACGCCTTCAAGGGCATCGAGGCCATCATCCTCTCGATGACAGCTGCCGAACGTTCCAACCCACAGTTGCTCAACACATCGCGTCGCCAGCGCATCGCACGTGGTTCAGGCACCACGATAGTCGAGGTCAACCGCATGATCAAACAGTTTGATCAGATGCGCAAAATGATGAAAATGGCCACATCCATGAAAAATCCCATGAAGATGATGCGCCAGATGCGCCAGCAACGCCCCCACTGACAACGCCGGCTGATTTCAGACGACACCGACCGATTTTATTTCTCCCCAACATAACATTTCATCACTACAGGCATGACACTCATTGACGGTAAAAAAATAGCCGACGACATCAAGGCTGAGATTGCAAAAACCGTGGCCGCTATGGTTGAACGCGGCGAAAAACGCCCCCATCTGGCCGCAATCCTCGTGGGACACGACGGCGGCAGCGAAACATACGTGGCTCACAAAGTGAAGGCTTGTGAACAGTGCGGATTCCGTTCGACGCTCATTCGATTTGAGGACGATGTCAACGAAGAAACGCTTCTCAAAGCCATCGACACCCTTAACCGCGACAACGATGTCGACGGATTCATCGTACAGCTGCCTCTCCCGGCACACATCAACGAACAGCGGATAATCGAAGCCATCGACTATCGCAAGGATGTCGACGGATTTCATCCTGTCAATGTCGGACGTCTGTCGATCGGCCTGCCCACATTCCTCTCCGCCACCCCGGCCGGCATACTCGAGCTTCTCGACCGATACGGCATCGCCACACGCGGAGCCCGTTGCGTGGTTCTCGGCCGCAGCAACATCGTCGGAAAGCCTGTCGCCATGCTCATGATGCAGAAGCATCAGCCCGGCGACGCCACTGTCACCGTCTGCCACAGCCACACCGTGGGGCTGAAAGAGATATGCCGCGAAGCCGACATCATTATCGCAGCACTCGGAAACCCCGGCTTTGTCACCGCCGATATGGTTAAACCGGGAGCCGTGATCATCGATGTAGGCACCACACGTGTCCCCGACGCCACGCGCAAAAGCGGATTCCGCCTGCGCGGCGATGTCGATTTCGACAATGTGGCACCTCTCTGCTCCTACATAACCCCTGTTCCAGGCGGCGTCGGCCCAATGACAATCGTGTCGCTCATGAAAAACACCCTTCTTGCCGCACGGGGCGACATATACCCCAAAGCCTGACATCATCATGGCTCCGTCATGCCATAAGCGGCACACCACACGATTCCTTATATTCCTGTGGCTGCTCGTTTCTGTTTCCGGCCTCGAGGCGCAGTCGCGTCATGAAATCGAGATCGTGTTTGCAGGCGACGCCATGATGCATGACCGGCAGCTCAAGGCCGCCCGCCATCCCGACGGGACATACGACTTCTCGCCTTATTTCCGGGAAATACGTCCTTACATCGAATCGGCCGATTATGCAGTGGTCAACCTCGAGTTGCCGCTCGGTGGTCCGCCATATTCGGGATATCCGATGTTCTGCGCTCCCGACACCTATATCGATCCGCTCATAGAGGCCGGATTCGA
>CAJJOX010000302.1 GCA_905193485.1 uncultured Porphyromonadaceae bacterium
GCTTCTGTTGTGGGGCGGGCGCGCGCCGGGTTCCCTGCCGATCTCCGCCAACGGCTTGTCGCGACATATCACTCCGCTTTTGTACGCGAGCTTGGATATGAACCGTCCGATTTTCGTCGACGCCTTGACATAATGGTGCTGTTCCGAATCTTGCAGACGCTTGGCGCATATGGATTCCGGGGCTATGTGGAGCATAAGGCGCAGTTCATGACATCCATTCCGCAGGCGATCGGGAACCTTCGTGATATCCTCGGGCTTTTGCCTGATGACTTTTTGCCGTATCTGACCGGACAGCTTCGTGAAATGGCATCTCTGCCGCGCTTTGCGTCGCGTGTCGTGTCTGATGGCCTTACGGTCACGGTGATGAGTTTTTCATATAAAAGGGGGGTTCCGATGGACGCGAGCGGCAATGGCGGCGGTTTTGTCTTTGATTGCCGCGGCATGCACAACCCGGGGCGCTACGATAAGTTTAAACCGTTGACAGGACGTGACCGGCCTGTAATTGAGTTCCTTGAACAATGCGGCGAAATACAGCGATTTCTCGATAATTGCTATGGACTTGTCGATGCCTCGGTAGAGTGCTACATGCGTCGCGGTTTCAGAGATCTTATGGTGTGCTTCGGGTGCACAGGCGGTCGTCACAGATCGGTCTACAGTGCCGAGCACATGGCTCGCCATCTTTCGCAACGGTTCGGAGTGCGCGTGCGCCTCATTCACCGCGAACAGGAGATCGAAGAGATATTCAACCCGTTAGCATGAAACAGGCATGAAAGCAATGGTATTTGCCGCGGGACTCGGCACTCGATTGCGTCCGCTCACCGACTCTCTCCCGAAGGCTTTGATGGATGTCGGTGGCAAAACGGCGTTGCAGCGTGTGATCGAACGTCTAAAAGAAGTCGGCATCAGAGAGATTGTCGTAAATGTGCACCATTTTCCCGATAAAATCATTGATTTTCTTGAAGAAAATGGAAATTTTGGCGTCGATATATCGGTGAGCGACGAACGTAGCCGTTTGCTCGACACCGGTGGCGGATTGTGTCATGCTTTATCGTTTTTCAGCGATAATGAGCCGGTATTGCTTCATAATGCAGATATCGTCAGCGATTTTCCTATCGGGGAAATGATCGGGGCTCATGAGGCCGGGGGTGCGGATGCCACGCTGCTTGTGGCTGACAGGCCGTCGTCGCGCAGACTTCTTTTTGATGCGTCCGGACATATGTGCGGATGGAAAAACATGGTTTCTGGCGAAGTCCGGCCGGCTGACTGTCTTGATGACGCCTTGACTCCGTTGGCATTCGGGGGTGTGCACATTGTCGGTCCGAACATGTTTCCGCTGATTAAGGATTATGCGTGTCGCAATGGCGACGTGTTCTCAATCACACCGTTTTATATCGAAGTTTGTCGTTGTGCTGCTATAGCCGGATTCAGACCACGGCAGCCATATCGATGGTTCGATATCGGGCGTCCCGAATCGTTGCATGAGGCTGATATGGAATTCCGTAACGGATGATATCCCGGCTGTTTACAATATTTAATGTTCTGGCTTTGATCCCCGGGAGAGTCGCATTATGTGTGTTAAAAAATATTAATTCGCGGACTGATTGAATAATTATTGCCCCGATTCAAAAAAGCGTTCAAAAAATGCTACAAAAATTACACAATTTTCTCTCGCATAATGCGTAACTTTGCTGCATCATAAACCATTTAATTACATTTTTTATGAGGAAATTTCTACTTCTATTGACATGTCTGTTGACTTTAGGCTACTCCTATGCCGCGACTGAATCGGTGACGTTTAAGTCATCCGGTTATTCAAATGCTCAGGATATAGCACAGTTCACAGCCGGTGACGTTACTTTTGATCTTTCAAAAGGAGAGAACAATAACAACGGTCCCAAGTATTATAATACTGGAACCGGAATACGTCTTTATCCTAAAAATACCGTTACAGCTTCCGTTCCTTCCGGTTACAAAATCACTGAGATCGTAATGACATTCCCGGCCGGCTCCAACGGGTGTTCGTCACCGAAAGCCGATGTCGGATCTATTTCGGCAACTGCCGGCAAGGA
>CAJJOX010000303.1 GCA_905193485.1 uncultured Porphyromonadaceae bacterium
GAATGCCGGATCATCGCCATTGTTATATGACACTTTTGTGCCGATGTTGGATATGTTCCAGCCCCACGACCATTGGCATTCGTTGCGTCCGATCACGGGATAGGTGTTGAAATAGCCCGCGATGTCGGCCGAGAATGCTGACGCTCCCGATTGGTCGGCGGCAGGCGAATCGTTGAAGCCGAGGTCGCTGTAGATGTAACGGAACACTACGCCCATTGAGAATTTTTCCGACAGCTTGCGCGAATAGCCGACGTCAAACGACATTTCATAGGGGTTAAGCGTCTGGCTCACCTCGTTCTGCTGGTTGGTGGTCACTTCGCCCAGCGAGAAATATCGCAGCGAGGCGCTCAATGCCTGATTGTCGCCGCTGCCGATTTTCCAGTAGCCGGCGACATTTGCCAGAAAGATGTCGTTGACGAGTTTGCGGAGCCACGGGGTGTAGCTCAGTGATGCCGCTCCCTTGCCGTAGGCAAAAGCATATTTCGAGGGGTTCCAGTATTGCGAGTTGGCATCGGGATCTGTGGCCGCGCCGATGTCGCCCATCGAGGCGCCGCGGGCGTCGGGGGCGATGCTCAGTGAGGTGACGCCGGTCTGGATGGGATTGAATTCGTCTTTGATTCCGTTGTCCTGGGCGTAGGCGGCCGGTATGGCGGCTGCCATTGCTATCACTGCTGAGGCCACGGTCCGGAATAATATGTTTTTTCTCATTGGTCTGTGTCAGTTTGTCTTCTATAATAACTGATATTCGGCGCGTTTATTGTGCGCCATACCATTATTGACCCCCTGTGTCATAAAACTTGTCAGTGCCTGCGTCGCGAATCGCGGGTCGGATGCGCGTCGGTCAGTGTATCTTCAGGTTGATGCATTCGTTGCCGTCGAGGCTGCAAGTCACATGTGTGCCGGTGGTCACTGATGTCGACGGCGCTATGCGGTAGGGCATGAGGAGGTCGCCTGTCTTGATGGTGGCATAGCGGCTGACGGCGGCCACCGCTTCGGCTGCGGCCGCACTCACATGGCTGAGGGTCGCATGGGTTTCGTTTACCTGCACCTCGGTCATCTCCTTGAAGCTGTCCGACGGTATCCATGTGCCGGCCGTAAGGGCATTGTCGAAGATCGAGATCACGGCGTCGGGTCGGCCGGCGAGTCGCAGGTTTTCTCTTAGCGTCACCGGCACCAGACGCATGGCCACAGTCATGGCGTCGAAATAGCGCGACGCGAATTTTTCGGCAACCGTTTTGCCAAGACGTGATATGCGCACCGCGAGATAGAATTCCGCAATCCATTCGCTGTCGAAGTCGGGCAGAAACACCGGACGTGCGTGGCCGGTGATGGCCGAGTCGGCTATCATCGTCAGCTCGGGTGGCAGCAGCGGTGCCGACGAATGGTCGCGGTCAAAGAGCAGTGTTTTCATCGCCGGTGGCATTGAGGGCGTTGAGCCGGTTGTACATCACGGCCAGATGGGCATAGATGGAGGTGTTCTGTATCACCGTGCCCGGCCCGGCGGCGATGCGGAATGGAGTGAAGTTCCACAAAGCATGGATGCCCGCTTCCATGGCCCGGTCGGCTATCTGCTGGGCGACGTCGACCGGAACCGCGATTATGGCGATCGATGCGCGGTAAAGACGCTGCATTTCAGCCAGACGGTCGATATGGTAGATCGGTATGTTCTTGATTTTGGTGTCGACGACGGCGGGATTGACGTCGAAGCCTGCCACGATGTTGAGTCCGAACCGCTCCAGTCCGGTGTCGGCGATGAGCGCCGATCCAAGCGAGCCTACGCCGATCATCACTGCGTTGTGTCCGCTGGAAAATCCCAGAAAGTCGCGCAACGCTTTCTCGAGCGCCCCCACTTCATAGCCTATGCGTGTCTTGCCTTTGATATTCAGCACCGAAAGATCCTTGGCTATCTGCGAGGCGTCGACATTGAGCTCTTTGGAAATGGTGGTCGATGACACATAGGTTATGTCGCGGCTGCGGAGCATGGCTACGTATGCGAGATACCATGGCAGTCGTCTGAGTGTCGGCTCGGGAGGATAGTCGCGCGGTATGGTGTTTTTTGTTGGTG
>CAJJOX010000304.1 GCA_905193485.1 uncultured Porphyromonadaceae bacterium
GGGTGGGCGGGGGGGGGGGCGGCCGGAAGCTTTTCGAGCAGCCTTGTGAGGCTTTCGGGAGTCGGGTCGGCTACAGCGAAACATGCAGGCGACAGATTGTGGAGCGTCACATTGCGGTCGGAGGCCAGAGGCGTAGACGTTGCAAGTGCTCCGATGATGGGGAAAAAGCGGGCGGGAGCTGCCTGGAAATGAAAATGGTCGGGCGCCGAGGCGCCACATCGCGGTCCGTTGTAGAAAACGGTGTGTCCGTGAAGCTTTTCCGCGAGCCTAAGCATGTCGGCAAATCGTCCTGCGATGCGTTGCGGCGTGTGGCCGACGGCGGCTATGGTGAGATGTGCGGGGAAGATGGGAAACGGATTGACGAGAATTTCATATCGGCCGTAGGAGATGGAACGCTGCACCGCAGGACGGTTGACGCGGCATAAAAAGCAGGGACGACGTGAAACGGATGTGTCGTCGACGGCCGCACCGGTCGAGATGACCCGTGATGGATTGTGCTGAAGAGTGATTGGCCGGATACCGGTATCAAGGGTGCGTGTGAGGCATTTGTCGAGTGCCGAGAAACGGTCGCTGACTTCGGACCATGATTCGAGTTGGGAGGATATGAAGTCGTTGATGTTCACGGCCGTCTGGTTTTGATGATCTGCTGCCGGGCTTCAATTTCCCATGTGCGCAGGGTGTCTTTGTATGTGTCGAAGCGATTGGCTTTTTCTATGGTCAGTGATGCGTCGGAGTTGCCGTTCCATCGCCGGCATAGATAGAGCACGTCGAAGATGCGCCCGATCCGGTAGCGCCTGGAGATCCGGAGCCCCATGGCGAAGTCCTCGCCATAGCTGACGTCGGGGAATGGAGTGCGCCGTGCGACGGCCGTGGCGAAAGCTCTTGGCGCTCCAAGTCCGTTGACTCGCAGAAGGTTGTTGTGTCCGTTACTGTCGGTCCATTCGCGGTGGTCGATGATGCCCGGCGGAATGGGCGCGAGATTGAAGTCGGTGAGTGAGTAGGCTCCGACCACCATTGCGCACTGTTCGCGATGAAAGCAATCGACGATTGTCTGCAAGGTGTGGGTGGAACTGTAGATGTCGTCGCTGTCGAGCTGCACGGCGAATCGACCGCAACGGTCGCTTAACAGAGCCTCGTTCCAGCATCCGCCGATACCGAAACCGTTTTCGGCCGGTATGATATGGATGAGCCTCGGATCGTCGGCGAGCCGGCGGATGACTTCGGTGGTTCCGTCGGTGCTGTGGTTGTCGACGACTATGACATTGAAAGAGAAATCGGCAGTCTGGTCAAGTGCGCTGAAGATCGCATCACCGATTGTGTCGACGCGGTTTCGCACCGGAATGATCACCGATGCTTCGACAGGGAAACCGTCGCCGAACTCCGGAGTTTCGGCAGGAGCCGGAAGCCACGCGCCGATGGCTTGGAGATGTCGGGTGAACACCTGTTCCATCTCGAGCTGTACATTGCGGTTTCGCGGATCAACATAGCTGAAGTGCTTCGTTTCGGAGTCATCGGCATCGGATGTATCGCGTGCGGTGTAGATCATTTCGGGGATATGGACTATCGGCGCCATCCGGCTCATGCGCAACCAAGTGTCATACCAGGCGGCCGCACAGAGGTCGGGCGCGGTTTCGGCGGCCGCGTGAGCGAACATTTCCGAATTGACAAGCACGGCGGGGCCGAACCGGAAGTCGTTTCGTACGGATCCTTTCTGCCATGTGGTGAGCGGACGGTTTTCGACGGATCCGTCGGGGCGCAAGCGGCGGTAGTCGGCATAGACGATGGAGGCGCCGGTATCGGCCATGACGGAGGCCATGCGTTCGAGTCCGACCGGCGATATGTCGATGACGGCGGCATCGGTTGACAGGAGCATGCACGGGCTTTCCGCCAAGGCGGCGATGCTGCGGATAGTGTCGGATGGGCAGAGCCCCGCTATGATTTGTGGCTGCATGGTCATTGCTTGGTAGCTGAGGCGGTTGATGCAGGCGTGGAAGACAGACGCTGCAGTATTTGCGGAAATATGGCGGGGGCCGCCCCAAGCCCCCCCAAGCCGCGGTCGGGGCGG
>CAJJOX010000305.1 GCA_905193485.1 uncultured Porphyromonadaceae bacterium
CGTCGCCAATGGAGAGAACAGCGGTCGCGCCACCCCGCACGATGTCGCCGCCGGCATATATGGCGGGGATCGATGACCGCATGGTTTCGGGATCGACATTGATTGTTCCGCGCTTGCTTACGTCGAGTCCGTCGATGGCGGAAGGGATCAGCGGATTGGGTGACACGCCGACGCTGACGATCACCATGTCGACAGGAATATCTTCAATGGCGCCCTCGACAGCTACGGGCGAGCGTCGGCCGGAAGCGTCAGGGTCGCCGAGCTTCATGCGTTGCAGACGCATGGAACATACGCGACCCTTTTCGTCGGCGATATATTCGATGGGATTGTGGAGGGTGAGAAATTCGACACCCTCTTCTTTGGCGTGTTTGATCTCTTCTTTGCGCGCCGGCATTTCGTCTTCGCTTCGACGGTAGACGAGCATCACACGTGAGGCGCCCATGCGCCGGGCGGTGCGCACCGAGTCCATGGCCGTGTTGCCGCCGCCGATTATGGCCACGTTGGTGCCGCGGAGCACCGGGGTGTCGTGACCCGGGTATCCGGCTCCCATGAGATTGACACGTGTGAGATATTCGTTGCTTGACATCACACCGATGTAGTTCTCGCCCGGAATGCCCATGAAACGGGGCAGTCCGGCTCCTGAAGCCACAAACAGGCCGTCGAAGCCCATGGCGTCGAGTTCGTCGCGACTGAGGGTCTTGCCCACGATGCAGTCTTTCACAAAATGCACGCCGAGCGATTCGAGCGACCGGATTTCACGGTCGACAATCGAGTTGGGCAGACGGAATTCGGGAATGCCGTATTTGAGCACGCCGCCTATTTCGTGGAGCGCCTCAAACACTGTCACTTCAAAACCTTGTCGTGCCATCTCTCCGGCAAATGACAGGCCTGCGGGTCCGCTGCCGGCCACGGCTACTTTCATCCCGTTGGGTTCGCAGGGCGACGCGCTGCTGCATGGTGTAGCGTTGTCGGCGGCGAACCGCTCGAGATAGCCGATGGCGACGGGCGCTTTTTTCATCTTGTTGTAGATGCACCGACTTTCGCACTGCTTCTCCTGCGGGCAGACACGGCCGCATACGGCGGGGAGCGCGCTTGTGGCGCGGAGCACTTGCGCCGCTTCGTCGATCGCGCCTCGCTGGATGTTTTTGATGAATCCGGGTATGTTGATTCCTACGGGACAGCCCTGTATGCATTGTGGATCAGGACAGTCGAGGCAGCGTGTGGCTTCGAGCACGGCTTGCTCGCGTGAAATGCCGCAGTTGACCTCTTCGTTGCATGTGATGCGATAGTCGGGGTCGAGTTCCGGCATTTTCACTCGTGGTATGGATGTGCGTTCTTTGGCTGTGAGGCCGTTGCGCAGCTTTTCGCGCCATTGTGCCGAGCGCGGGGCTATGTCGTTGGTTGGTTGCATGGTGTGGCGGATGAAGGTTAGTTGTAAGATCGGAGTCGCATCATCATTTCGTCGAAGTCGACCTGGTGGGCGTCGAATTCCGGACCGTCGATGCACACGAAACGCGTGCGGCCGCCGACGGTCACGCGGCAGGCGCCGCACATTCCCGTGCCGTCGACCATGATGGTGTTGAGCGAGCACACGGTGGGTATTTCATATTTCTTGGTGAGCAATGCCACGAACTTCATCATTATCGCCGGGCCGATCGTGACGACCATGTCGACTTTCTCGCGGTTGATCACCGCTTCGACACCGTTGGTCACCAGCCCCTTTTGGCCATAGCTGCCGTCGTCGGTCATTATGATCACCTCGTCGCTGTAAGGCCGCACCTGATTCTCCAGGATTATGAGATCTTTGGTGCGTGCGGCGAGCACGGTGATGACGCGGTTGCCGGCCTCTTTCATGGCTTTGATGATGGGCAGCAGCGGCGCGACTCCGACACCGCCTCCGCAGCACACGACAGTGCCTGCGCGCTCTATGCGTGTGGCCTGTCCGAGCGGGCCGACCACGTCGGTGAGGCAGTCGCCAGGCTCCAGTGCGCAGATCTTGCGGGTCGATACGCCTACGGCACGCACCACATGCGTGATGGCGCCGC
>CAJJOX010000306.1 GCA_905193485.1 uncultured Porphyromonadaceae bacterium
AACCACTTTATATTGGTCAACACCCGTTAAGTTTATTTAAGATGCGTCTGCCCTGTGAGGAGATTGCTTGAATCACCAATGTCCAAACACCGAACCCATAAAACGCCAATACAATAGCTGCAATTCCCGTAGTTACTTGTGAAATAAGATTAATAATCGCTATCCCTTTGAACTGAAGTTTTCGTTTTAGTATGACAGTGCTGACAGTTGATAAACTACCGATCAAGAATGTCACTCCCATTCCCCGTAATACCGAATAGAGATCTGGCATTTTGTAAAAACCAGCGACAAACGGAGAATAGATCCATAGTAAACCAAACATTACCAATGCAATCAATATATTGAATGAGAATATTGTCGAGAAATCTGCGTCTGTGCATTCTTTCTTTCTCAACAAGGCTGTGGGTAGGCCAGAGCTCAATAGTGCGTTGGAAATGCATATGAAAATGGTTGTAAGTGCAATGGCACTATAATCGTTGGGCGTTAATAAACGCGCAAGGATTATTCCAATTATAAACTGAACAATTTGACCGATATAGGACTCAATTGCAGACCAAAAGAATCCTCTCTTTACATCTTTCCTGTCAATACAGTCTTGAGGCATTATTGTTAGTTATGGTGGCTGATAATTAAAGTGTAGATGAGGATATTGTGTGCGTGATAGAATAATTCGTGCGCTTCTGTCGCAAGATATTCGATGTCTGTAACGGTTCGTATCGCCTCATTCTCCTCGGCAAATTTCGGCTTGTCGATGATCTTGGGATAACCGAGGATTATGCGTAAAGGTATAGTTTGTCGGAGCCGCGATGACGACGAAATCGGCATTGCGGTATGCCGCGCGTCCGTCAAGCGTAGCTGTTAGATCGAGAGGCTTTTCGGCGAGGTATTTCTCTCTCTATATATTCATCCTGTATAGGTGAAATCCGCCGGTTGATTTTCTCAACTTTTTCGGGAATCACATCAATCGCTGTTACTTTGTTGTGCTGTGCCAGCAACGTGGCGATGCTAAGGCCGACGTATCCGGTGCAGGCGACTGCTATATTCATATGGTTGTATTTTATGGATTGGAAGCAAACGTGTCTGTGGCGTGTGTGTTCTCGTGACGGAGAGCCTTTTATGCTACGGGATCTTACTTCTGCCCGACTTTACTTTGAGAGGGTTATGACCAGCGTAGCGACCGTGACGGCAAGTGAGCCGATGGAAACCCAGAATGAAGGATTGAAGGCGCTGTTGCCGCTCGCTGTGGTGTCGCGCTTCTTCTTGTCGTTGGGTTGGACATAAATGACATCTTCCTGTTGCAGATAGTAGGCGGGCGATTGAGACAGGTCTGCCAGATCCGTCAGGTCGACACGATAGCCCTGCTGCTTGCCGTCATCATTTTTGCGCATTACCAGCACGTCTTCCCGTTCGGCATTGATGGTGAGATCTCCGGCCATCGCTATGGCATCAATTATCGTCAGACGATCTTTGTTGAATTCATAGCGTCCGGGCATCGACACCTCGCCGATAATTGAAATGCCGGTGTTGGCGAATTCAACCGTAACAATAGGATCTTTCACAAGCTTTTCATCCTGCAGCCGTTGTTTGATTAACTCGGCGACTTCATAGCGATTCATTCCGGCGACATGGAGATTGCCGAGCACGGGAAAATCAATATCGCCCTTCCGGTCGACGGTATAGAGCGCCGTCTGACCGTTGCCTGAGGATGATTGCGCACCAATCGTGGTGGTGCCGCTCGTAGTCTGCCCGAGTCTGTTTTGTGTGGTCACGAGATTAAACAGATTTGAAAGGGATGGATCTTGCGTGGTCACAAGGATCGACAGTTTATCTTCCGGCTTGACCTTGATGTCAAGCTGCTGTGCCGGATCAATCACCGTACCGGTGGAGATATCCTGGAAATAAGTGATGTTTTTCGGGGTCGAACACGCTCCAAGCAGCAATATGCAGACAACTGCAGGCAAAAATTTAAATATTTTCATTGTTGAGATTTTGGTTATAATACAGAAGAACGCATGGTCGCACCTTACATCAAAAGCATA
>CAJJOX010000307.1 GCA_905193485.1 uncultured Porphyromonadaceae bacterium
GCCTCAGCGTTTGCCGGCATCTTTATGATTATGCTTTTCTGCAAAAAGTTTAAAAAGCTCCCTGTCATCTCTTATCTGGGACGTTATTCGGTCATTACATTGGGAATACATGCCCCCCTTTTACATTTCGAATATCCGGTTGTCAGCCGGTTTATCCATAATGAATGGGGACAAGCCATTGTCTTGCTATTGCTCACTCTGACAATCTGCATTGCCGCAACTCCCATATTTCTGAAACTGATTCCGCAGGCTGTGGCGCAAAAAGACTTTATCAAAACCAAGCAATCGCAACAACAGGAATCATAATTGCATTTATTATCTTATCTTTGCCAGAAGACAATATCAATCTTTATATTTATGACTACCCACTATTATATCTTTTTGGAAAACGTCCGTTTCTACAGTTATCATGGAGTAGCTCCACAAGAGACTGCGATTGGCAACGAGTTCATCATCAACATCAAGGATTCCTCCGTGCTGTGCGTGCTGGGCGTATCCGACCTGATGTTCATGACCCGCTCGGTCGCCGGCATTTATTATAAGGGCACCGAGTGCTACCTCATCGCCGCCACCGTTTACCTGTTCCTGACGTATCTTTCCTCGCTCCTGCTCAAGACCATCACGGGAAGGATGACCGCGCCGGATAACACGAAGCGGCGTCAGGGCAATCAAACCGTCGATCTGGGACTTCCCAGCTCAAACTGACAGGAGGACGCTATGACGAACGATCCCATCATCAAAATCGAACAGCTCGAAAAGTCCTTCGGCGACCTCCACGTGCTCAAGGGCATTGACCTCGAGATTGAAAGCGGCGAAATAGTGTCGATTGTCGGGCCAAGCGGCGCCGGCAAGACGACGCTCCTGCAGATCATGGGATCGCTGGACCGCCCCGACAGCGGGGAAGTGATCTATGACGGCCAGGCGATCTTCAGACTGTCGGAAAACCGCCTGTCGCGATTCCGCAACCGCAACATCGGTTTCGTGTTTCAGTTCCACCAGCTTCTGCCGGAATTCACGCTCGAAGAAAACGTGGCCATGCCGGCCATGATAGGTGGAGCCGGACGCACCGAATCGCTCGAACGCGCCCGAAAGCTCATCGACTATCTCGGCCTGTCGGAACGACGACGCCATAAACCGTCGCAGCTTTCAGGTGGCGAACGCCAGCGTGCCGCCGTGGCCAGAGCTTTGATCAACGAACCGAAAGCGGTGCTCGCCGACGAGCCGTCGGGCAGCCTCGACTCGGCTAACCGCGACGAACTGCACCGCCTGTTTTTTGATCTGCGGCGCGATTTCGGCCAGACATTCGTGATCGTGACACACGACGAAGCACTGGCGCGCCGCGCCGACCGCACTATCGAGATGCGCGACGGACGCATAACCGAAATAATCGACAACTCCCCTACCCCCGAATCCTGTGAAAACCTTTAAGACGACATTTACAAGCATGTTTGCCACCGCGGCAGTAGCGATTGCAGCGGTGACGGCAGCCTCATGCAGCGACAGCGGCGACAACGGACCTGCCGACCAGCTGTGTGAGAACATCGTCACGTTCACGGGCAACAGTGACGGACAGGCATGGTTTGAATATCAGACACTCGACGATTCACCCGTGATAACATTGAGTGTGCGCGGAAGCCTCGACACGCATAAGGTGAGCGCCGGAACACGCCTGCTGATGCGCTATTCGCTCCCCCCGGGCGTCGATCCGGCCAAAGGAGGCACGGTCGAGCGTTACAGCCTGCAACGCGTTCTGACCGATACCGTGGCGCTCGGCGACCACGCTCCGGCCACAAACCGAAGCCTCTATCTGACAACAATCCGGCGTTCGGGTGAATATCTCGACATAAGGGCACAGATGCCATATGCGCCGGGGCGCGCCATCAGCCTGACCGCCGACATGACGAGCATCGGAGCCGACGGTGTGGCCGAAACCTACATCACCGCCGTCAATCCTCCGGCCGACTCGGCCTATATGGCGGCCGCCACCCCCTCCCTCTTGCTCGGCCCCCCGTGGCGCCGGCCGGGAGGG
>CAJJOX010000308.1 GCA_905193485.1 uncultured Porphyromonadaceae bacterium
TGTCGGCGGGGGGGGGGGGGGTCAAGGCATCACATCATAGCCAATGCTTTCTTTATCGCCGACTCAACTTTGATTGTCGGATCGGCATCGAATATCTTCTTAAGCGCTTTCTGTGATTGCTGGCGTGCGAAGCCGAGCATCACAAGGGCAAGAAGTGCTTCGTCGTAGACGTCGGAAACCGTTGCGGACTGATTGATTAACGTATCGGTTGTGGGTTTTATTTTGTCGCGGAGGTCAACAATGATGCGTTGGGCGGTTTTTATGCCTATGCCCTTCACGTTTTTAAGGCGTGAATGGTCACCCCCGGCAATAACGGCCTCGAGTTCAGGTGCCGGTATTGACGATAATATCATGCGGGCGGTGTTTGCTCCGACACCGGAAACTCCGATGAGCAGTCGAAACAGCTGTCGCTCCCGGTCGGAGAGGAATCCAAACAGCTGGTGGGCATCCTCGCGTATCGATTCGTGGACAAGCAGTTTGGTTTGCGGTGCCCCTTCAAGGGCGGAAAATGTTGTAAGTGTGATGCAAAGCATGTAGCCCACGCCGTTGCATTCTAATACGGCGTAGGTAGGGGTGAGTTCGGCTATGGAGCCACAGATATATTCAATCATGTTGTCTTAGTGTTGGTGCGCGATGACTTCATCAAGCCAGTTCGACATTATGGCTGTTGCCGTGTCGTGCCATCTGTCGGAAGGCATTTGAGACGGATCGTCGTCGGGATAGTAGTTGACGGGAACATGTGGATTTAAGCCTTTGCCTATGTCCCGGCGATATTCGTTGTCAAGAGTGAAAGTGTCATATTCGCCGTGACCGGTGAAATAATATTCCGGATGATATCGTGATGAAAGCAGGTAGGGACCTTGTTGACGTCCGGATGCTTCAACTGTGATTTCGTCTATGTCAATGATTTCGCCATGATTCCATGTCGCGAAACGGCTGTGCGGGATATAGAATGGTTCTTTGAGCCCCTTGAGCATTGAGGAACGCGGATTGTCGATGTGATGGGGATATACGCCCGAAAGTTTTGTGGACAGAAGATGCATCTTCACTCCATGAAAATGATAGAGCGCGGCATAGGCGCCCCAACAGATGTAAAGCGTCGGAATGGAGTGCCGGCGAAGATCATCGAAAACATCAGTGATTTCCTGCCAGTAGTCGACATTTTCGAATCTCACGTTTTCAAGCGGGGCTCCGGTAATGATCGCACAGTCTGGATGGCTTTGAAGCCTGTCGAACGTTGTGTAGAACCGTTGTAGATGTTCGGCTGTCGTGTTGCGGCATTTGTGTGATGCCATGTTGACAAGTTTTACGTCTACAATATGTCGGCTCGGAGCTATTATGCGTAGAAAGTCGCGTTCGGTGTCCGGTTTGACAGGCATGAGATTGATGAACGCCATTGTTATATCGGCTTTCTCACCGTCAGCGGCAAGAAAAGAGGCATTCTCGTTTTTCAACAACGATGCTGCCGGCAGGGCGGGGTCGATTATGACGGGCATGTCATTCGGCGTTGAATGCCTGCCACAGGCGGTCGTCGGGCAGTGGGGCGGTTATACATATGTTTTTATGGCTCACCGGATGCTTGAATTCGATGCGGAAAGCCTGCAGCGAGATGCTTCCGTCGGGATTGGAGCGGCGGTCACCATATTTCAAGTCACCACGTATTGGGCAGCCGATTGATGCGAGTTGCACACGAATCTGGTGCTTGCGGCCTGTTTCAAGGTTGATCTCAAGCAAATGGTAGCGGTCCGACGAACCGATATGTCGATAGCTCAATGCGGCTTCTTTGGCTCCGGCGCGTGGCTCGGGCCATGAATAGGATTTGTTGTTCCGTTCGGTGGTGGTAATATAACTTACAATTCGCCCTTGAGGCGGTTGGGGCATGTTTCTGGTGAGCGCCCGATATGTTTTGCGCACTTGGCCGTTACGGAACATATCGTTTAGCCGTGACAATGCCTTGGATGTTTTTGCGAAAATCACCAGACCCCACACCGGACGGTCGAGTCGGGGGACTACCCCCC
>CAJJOX010000309.1 GCA_905193485.1 uncultured Porphyromonadaceae bacterium
TGAAGCAGCTCTCTATCGGAACCGACATTCGTGGCGTGGCACATCTGTTCGTCGCCCAAGGCATAAAAACGCAATCCTACGCCACACTCAACGTAAAGGCTTCCTACGATGTCACCCCCTGGCTGTCGCTGTCGGCACACGTCGACAATATCACTGACGCACGCTACATGATAAACCGCGGTTATCCAATGCCCGGAATCACTGCAATGGGCGGCTTCAGGCTTTCATTCTAAAATCATTTGGTTTAATCTCATAAAATCACAGCAAGCAATGAAAAAAACTCTTTTTGCAATCGCAGCCCTTATCTGTCTGCTGACAGCTTCGGCGCAGACTCCGTCGAAGGTCTACCACATCAAGGATATAACTCCTGAAAATCTGATCAAAATCTACAAAGCTCTCGGCCGCGACGTCAAAGGTCACAACGTGGCCGTGAAAATATCGACCGGCGAATCAAACAAATCCAACCATCTCGACACCGCACTGATCAAGGATTTCGTACATTTAATCAACGGCACATTCATCGAATGCAACACCGCCTACAACGGCAACCGCATGTCGACAGTCGACCATCTCCGCACGGCAAAGGAGCATGGCTTTTCCGACATTGCCGTCGTTGACATCATGGATGCCGACGGACAGGTAAAGCTTCCGGTAACCGACGGCTTTCACCTCCCCTACGACATCGTCGGCAAAAACTTCCTCAACTACGATTTCATGGTCGTGCTTTCTCACTTCAAAGGCCATCAGATGGGTGGTTTCGGCGGCGCGCTTAAAAACATCTCTATCGGCATTGGTTCGACCGACGGCAAGACTTGGATCCACACCGCAGGCAAGACCGACGATCCTTCCAAACTTTGGGCTAATCTTCCCCAACAGGACGATTTCCTCGAATCGATGGCCGACGCATGTCAGGCGGTGATCAACCACATCGGCGCAGAAAACACGCTCTATATCAACGTGGCCAACCGCCTCTCAGTCGACTGCGACTGCAACGGCAATCCTGCGGCGCCTGAGATGGCCGATCTCGGCATATATGCCTCGCTCGACCCCGTAGCCCTTGACCGCGCGTGTGTCGACGCCGTGTTCAATTCGACCGATCCGGGCAAAGAAGCGCTGATCGAACGCATCAATTCACGTCACGGCACACACATCCTTGACGCGGCCGAAAAACTTGGCCTCGGATCACAGACTTACGAGGTGATCGAACTCGACTGACTCATTTGACACACTCCGACACAAACGGCGGCGGTTACCCGAAATGGCACCGTCGCCGTAATCATATCGGTGAAAATGGTTGCTTTTACCGTAACACATCCCCTCTTTTTTGGTTTATATGACGTAACTTTGCATCGTCAATACAACTCATCACCATCATGGAAACCATAAAGAATCAGGAATTCGGCGGTGAACGTCCGCTGTTCGCTTCACATCATCTCCGTCTTGAGGACGTCACGATCCATGCGGGAGAATCGGCACTGAAAGAATGTTCCGACATTGATGCCGTGAATTGCCGTTTTGAAGGCAAATATCCTTTCTGGCACGTCGACGGATTCCGCATCCACAATTGTCTTTTCACATCCGGAGCTCGCGCCGCGCTATGGTATTCGCGCGATCTTGTGATGACCGACACTCTTGTCGAAGCGCCGAAAATGTTTCGCGAAATGGACAACCTGAAACTAACGAACGTGCGCATCCCCGATGCGGCCGAAACTTTATGGAGCTGCCACAACGTCGAGCTTGAAAACGTGGAAGTGCATGGCGCCGACTATCTCTTTATGCATAGTTCCGACATCACTATCCGCAACTATCGCCAGCAAGGAAACTATTCGTTTCAATATTGCCGCAACGTCACGATTTCCGACGCCGACATCGACTCGAAAGACGCATTCTGGGAAACAGACAATGTCACAGTGCGCGACTCACGCCTTAACGGCGAATACCTCGGCTGGCATTCCCGCAATCTCCATCTCATAAACTGTCACATCTCGGGAACCCAGCCGCTATGC
>CAJJOX010000310.1 GCA_905193485.1 uncultured Porphyromonadaceae bacterium
GGCGCGGCGGTGATTCTCGCCATGGGCGACGGACGCCGCGCAGCCGCAGCAATGGCTCGTGCGCTCACCGGACGCCCTTCCGATTGACATAGCATTAACATATTTCCCACAAATCCCGACAAGCGATGAAGTTTTTTTACGCTCTTACAATAGCCATAGCCGCAATCGCAACTAACGCATGCGGCTCTTCCTCGACCGACGCCAACGACTCGGCGGCGACCGCCAATCAACAGACCGATCCCGTCGACCTCGAACACGGCGACCGCCATCTGACCCAGGCTCAGCTCGACGAACTCGTAAATCATCCCGACGAGCTCACTCCGGGCGAAGGCGTCGGGGCTCTCCAATACCTCTACCACCGCGTGCAGCAGTCGACCGGGCAGAAACGCGAGGAAGCGATGCGCCGCTACAACGATTTCTATAATATAATGATCGAGATCCACGGTTCGCAATTCCGCGCCGCCGTTGAAAAATTCAACAGAAAAGACACCCTCGACCTCTCGAAAACCTACGACCGCTACCATACCGTGCTCGTGGTCGGCGATGACGTTGCCGGAGCAGCCGACGATGAAGAGCGAGTCGATTCGATCATAACCTATCAGGACAGCATCACCACCGTCGAGGCTGTAACAGTAGAGTGACACGACTTCCGCGCATCGGCAGACACGTGGCGCGGCGTCACTCCATTTCTTTCCGTTGCTTCAAAGTCTGACGATAGATGCGGTCGAGAATCAGACCCGCAAGTGTCATGCCGAATATTGCCGTGATGTGGCACATCGCGCCATTGATCACGGCCTTGCCATAACCCATGGCGCCCGAGAGATCATCGCGGTCGCCGCGGTTGGGCAACAGTTCCTCTGAATAGACACACTTGAACTTGCGTGCCGGATACATTCCCGTTTGCTTGAACTTGCGCCTCAAGGCGGCCGCCAGACGACAACCGCGCACTTCTTCAAAAGCGCCCACACGTATTTTCGCAGGATCGATCTTAAGAGCCGCGCCCATCGACGACACGAGCTGTATTTTCCGTCGTGTCGCAAGATTGATGAGCAAAGCCTTGTCGGCAAGCGAATCGATCGCATCGACTATATAGTCATAGGTTTCGAGCCGGAAGCTGTCGGCTGTTTCGGCACAGAAACGGCCGCACACGGCCGCAATATCCGCCTCGGGGTTTATCTCGAGAAGCCGGCGGCGCAACACTTCCACTTTCGGCTCACCGACGGTAAGCGTAGTGGCCATCAGCTGCCTGTTGATATTCGACTCGGCCACCACGTCGGCATCCACAAGGGTCACATGTCCGATGCCGGAACGCACCAGAGCTTCGGCCGTCCAGCTGCCTACACCGCCGACGCCCATCACGATCACTCGGGTATGTTCATACACATCCAGCACCTCATGCCCCACAAGGCGCTCCACCCGATTGAAAATATCATCCATCAGTCAAAAAATTCCGATAGTTCTTCAAGAGCCGAAGTTTCCCCTTCGGCGGCTGGTGCGGCCGGAATCTGAACATCGGCAGGCACCGGATTCACCTTTACCGTGCGTGTGGCCGACGTCGGCATGCCGCTCCTGCGCTCATCTTTTTTCTTAGTTCCGGCCGAGGCGATCACATTGCTGTCTGCCGCCGGAACCGGAGAAATCACAGACGGCCGGCGGTCATCGCCAAGCATGGCGTGATACTTCTCCACCCTGCCGGCACTGAAATAATTCTCCGCATAATATGATCCCGAAAGCGACGAAATGATCACACCGCGGGATGATGACGAGTGAACAATGCAGTCATTACCCACATAAATGCCGACATGTCCGACCTCCGAACCGCCGCGTGTCTTGAAAAACACAAGATCGCCTTCGCGAAGATCACCGCGCGCTATCGGCGTGCAGTATTCCTGCTGCTGACGCGACGTCCGGGGCAGTTTGATGTTCAGAGCCCTGTCGTAAACCCGCATCACGAATGCCGTGCA
>CAJJOX010000311.1 GCA_905193485.1 uncultured Porphyromonadaceae bacterium
GCGACAGGGTCAAGAAGGATCGGGTGCTGGAAGTCATCAGCATAGCAGACAAAGCCTGTCGGGACATGGGGATCGCAAAACCCCGCATCGGTGTGGCGGGCCTCAATCCCCACTGTGGCGAGGGCGGTCTCTTTGGACGGGAAGAAATCGACGAGATCACTCCGGCCATCGAAGCGGCCCGTACCGCAGGTATCAACGCGCAGGGCCCCATTCCGCCGGACACGATCTTCTCGAAGGCAATCGGTGGCTGGTATGACATCGTCGTGGCAATGTACCATGACCAAGGCCACATCCCGCTCAAGGTCGTCGGCTTTGTCTATGACAGGGAAAAACAGTCGTGGAGCGCAGTGGAAGGGGTAAACATCACACTGGGACTGCCTATCATCCGCACCAGCGTCGACCACGGCACGGCCTTCGATCACCATACCATGGTCGTCGGTAGTTTCCTGACGGTCAAACCAGCCCTGACGCATTTCTTGTGTCACCTCAATCTCTTCCACCGGGCCTTTGGCCTTATATTTCTCAGCTTCGCGGTCCTTGTCGGAGAGTTTCACCCAGCGGGCGAGCTCGGTGCCGTCCATATCGGCCTCCTTTTTGCCTTTGGGCATGTTGGCATACCCGTCGGTCCAGTGGAATCCCGGTTCGCTGACGTCGGCGGCCCAATCAACGGAATAGCCGTTGTCGAGGGCATAGTCGACAATCTCCTTAAGCTCGTTGAGCGGCACATTCTGATATTCGCCGAAGAGCCAGTTGTCCGACACCTCCATCACAAACGGCTTATAGAACGGGTGATGCGTAAACGAAGTGACGCCAACATAATCGTTCAGATCGATGGGCAGCGAAGCGGCAAACGTCTTGGGTGTGTAGGTCTTGCCTTCATAGACAAACGTTTCGGGAAGCTCGCCGAGATACGCGTCGAGAACACCGTTGAAGCCCTTGCGCCAAGCCGTCGAGATACTCTTTTTGTTGGGTTTGCGCACGATAGCCTTCACGTAGCCCGTGAGCACGTCAGCCATCTCATAGTGGGAGTGTTTGTCCTCGCCATAGTTAAGCCCGGCGTAAGCTTCCTCGGGAACGATGCCATAGTTTTCCCACACATAGGGCACATCGAGAGCGCTGCCGCCCTGGGCGAAATTGAGCGCACCATACATGCGCACATATTTGTCGGCCTTGTCGTCGTAGCAGTGACGCACCACAAACATCTCCGACAGATCCATCTCCTTGCCCGTCTTGCGCAGGAGTTCGTTCTCAAAAAACGAAAGACTGGAGAAACACCAGCATGTCCCCGATTTGTTCTGATCTTTCACCGAAGTGCCGGGCACTACCTTTACGTCGGTAAACACAAATCCGGCAACGGTGTCCGGTGCCTCTTTCGTTTCGTCGGCAGCCGCACCAAACGCCGCCACCGAGGCCAAAAGGCTGCAAATCAACTTTTTCATTTCCATGCTATTTGATTGTATGATTATTATCCGTTTTTTATTAGAACCCGCCAAATGGAGTCATATCACAAAATTAGTCATTTTATTCAGAATAACGAAATTTACATAAAAGAACAGACCAATCAATGCAATGGTCGCCTGTAGGAACAGCATTGGAATTGTTGGCATAAACCTGCCGACAGCGACCCTCAATCACCCCATCCGTCAACCGTAGGGAGAAGGCAAGCCGGGGCGTTGACGTAAAATTTTATCTTTACGCCGAACGCGCAAACCGCCGGTTAAAAAAATATTTTGAAAAACGCTGAAATCGGGTTACCTTTGCGATATGTTGACAGACAACCATATGTTTAAGATAACCGAAAAAGAACATTTCTCAGAAAATGTGGTGAAGCTGGTGGTCGAAGCGCCGATGATCGCGCGCTCACGCCGTGCCGGCCACTTTGTGATAGTCCGCGCTGACGAAGGCGGAGAGCGCATCCCCCTCACCATTGCCGACGCCGACACAGCGCGCGGCACCATCAC
>CAJJOX010000312.1 GCA_905193485.1 uncultured Porphyromonadaceae bacterium
GTCATTTTTCATCAAAATAGCAAGAGCCGCATCAATATTAGTGGGGTGTGGCGCTGACAATGAATCTGAATGGCAAATGATTAGCGATATCGATGCCGGGTTTTTATCAATATCATACGGGCAAAGGACACTAATCTCAATTTTTATCGTTAATTTTGCATCGATTTTGAATCTGTCTTTAAACCATGAACATATTAGTAACCGGAGCCAACGGTCAATTAGGCAAAGAAATGCGTCGAGTGCTGGAACAAAATTGTCCCGGCGAAACCGTTTATACCGATGTCGACATGCTTGACATAACCGATGCCAAAGCGGTCAATGATTTTTTTGAAAAGAATGAATTTACACATGTCATCAACTGCGCGGCATACACGTCTGTCGATAAAGCGGAAACCGATCAGACACTATGCTACCGTATCAATGCCGACGCGGTGCAGAATATCGCTACAGCGGCTTCGCGCCATGATGTAAAGGTGATTCACATTTCCACCGACTACGTATTTGATGGCAAATCATATCGTCCTTATATCGAATCCGACAAGCCTAATCCGATGTCGGCCTACGGAACGTCGAAGCGAAAGGGTGAGATGTCACTTCTTTCGCTCTGTCCGGACGCCATAATCATACGCACGGCCTGGCTATATTCCGTTCACGGTCATAATTTTGTTAAAACAATGATTAGGCTCGGGCGCGAGAAAAGCAATCTGAGAGTCGTGTTTGACCAGGTGGGAACACCTACTTATGCCGGCGACCTTGCCGATGCCATTTACAGTATACTGAAGGCCCGCCAATGGGTGCCCGGAATCTACCATTTCGCTAACGAAGGCGTCATCTCATGGTATGACTTTGCAAAAGCGATACATCGCATTTCTGGTATTGAAACATGCTGTGTCACACCGGTAACATCTGACGATTATCCTACAGCCGCAACGCGTCCCTATTATAGTGTTCTTGACAAATCAAAAATCAAGACGACATATGGCATCAGCATTCCCTATTGGGAAACCAGCCTGGAAAAGTGCATAGCCGATTTGGCCGAAACCGACTAATAATCTCTATCTAAAACAATGTCACAGATCACCGACGAAATAAACAAACGACGCACCTTCGCTATCATTTCTCATCCTGACGCAGGGAAAACGACCTTAACTGAGAAACTCCTTCTATTCGGAGGCGCCATACATATTGCAGGAGCCGTCAAATCAAATAAAATAAAGAAGACGGCTACGAGCGACTGGATGGAAATAGAAAAACAGAGAGGAATTTCGGTGGCCACATCCGTGATGGGTTTTAACTACGGCGAATATAAAATCAATATACTCGACACACCGGGTCACCAGGATTTTGCTGAAGATACATATCGCACGCTTACGGCTGTCGACAGTGTGATCATCGTTGTAGACGTAGCAAAAGGCGTCGAGCAACAAACTCGCAAACTCATGGAGGTATGCCGCATGCGCAACACCCCCGTCATCATATTTGTCAATAAGCTCGACCGGGAAGGACGTGATCCGTTTGAGATTCTTGATGAACTTGAATCCGAACTTAAAATCAGTGTACGCCCGCTCTCGTGGCCTATAAATATAGGAGCAAAATTCAAAGGAGTGTACAACATATATGAAAATACACTCGATCTTTTTACGCCTAACAAACAGCGAGTGTCGGAACGTGTAGAGATAGCAGATATCAATGACACTCAGATTGATGCCGCCGTCGGGGAATCTGACGCATCAAAGCTTCGCGAGGATATCGAACTGATCGAAGGCGTTTATCCGGACTTCAATGTAGAGGAATATCTTGATGGAGAACTTGCCCCGGTGTTTTTCGGATCGGCGCTTAACACGTTTGGCGTGAAGGAGTTGCTCGATTGCTTTGTCAAGATAGCCCCCTCCCCTCGCCCTGTGGTCACGGAAAGGCGCGTCGTCGCGCATGACCCGGACG
>CAJJOX010000313.1 GCA_905193485.1 uncultured Porphyromonadaceae bacterium
CGGCCGGATCCCCGCCCACCCGCATCATCGACGGCGATCCGCAAACGATTAAAATCACACATGCCTCCGACCTTACCCTCGCCGAACAGCTTATGCGTCACGACTCATGAATCGACTGCGAGCCACCGACATAACATATCTTAAGGGAATTGGGCCACGGCGTGCCGATATGCTCAAAAAGCAGCTCGGCATCCACACACTCTATGATCTCCTGTATCATTTTCCGCGCCAATACACCGACCGGTCGCGTTTTCACACAATTAATTCTTTTGCCGGCGAGATGCCGTCGGTACAGGTGAACGGACACTTCGTGAATTTCAATATTCTTGGTGAAGGAGCCAAAATGCGCCTTGTAGGCTTATTCTCCGATGGCACCTCGACTATGGAGGTCGTCTGGTTCCGCAACATTCGCAAAATGCGGGAAACCTTTCTCACCGATACGCCATATGTCGTGTTCGGCCATCCGACCGAATTCTCAGGCCGATGGAGTATGGTGCATCCCGAAATCGACTCGCCCGATTCCGTTCTGGCCTCAACCGGCTTTAGGGGTGTATATCCGCTCACGGATACTCTCCGCAACAGAGGCATCTCATCCCGCAATTTCCATGCATGGATCCAGACTGTGCTCACCAATTATTCAAACGATATCACGGATCCGTTCCCGGAAGAACTTCGCCGACGGTTTCGACTCATAGATAAACGCACTGCTCTTGCCACGATCCACAATCCGCCCGATGTGGAATCGTTGCATCAGGCCCGTCGCCGCCTTAAATTCGAAGAACTGCTATATCTTCAGCTAAACATCATAAGCTATGCACGCCGGCGCACAGCCTCGATCGGCGGACAACGCTTCACACGCGTCGGCGAATACTTCAACAACTTTTATTTCAACCATCTGCCGTTCCCGCTTACCGACGCTCAGAAACGCGTCATCAAGGAAATATATGCCGACATGCGCTCCGGACGTCAGATGAACCGTCTTCTCCAGGGCGATGTGGGATCAGGCAAGACGCTCGTCGCTCTGATGTGCATGCTTATCGCATTGGGCAACGGCACACAGGCTTGTCTTATGGCTCCGACAGAAATCCTTGCCACTCAACATCACGAAACGCTTTCGCAGCTCGCGGCTCCTATGGGCATCAATGTGAAACTGCTCACCGGCTCGACGAAACGACGCCAGCGCGACCGGATTCACTCGCAGTTGCTCGACGGCACGCTCCACATCCTCATAGGCACTCATGCAGTCATCGAAGACAACGTCTGTTTTCACAATCTGGGGCTTGTGGTGATTGACGAGCAGCATCGGTTCGGAGTCGCTCAGCGAGCACGCATGTGGCATAAAAACAGCATACCTCCACACGTTCTCGTTATGACGGCCACACCTATTCCGCGCACGCTTGCCATGACCGTTTACGGCGACCTCGACGTATCGGTTATCGACCAGCTTCCACCTGGACGAAAACCGGTCACTACGCTGCTCCGCTATGAGGATCGGCGGCTTGATGTGTATCGGCATATTTCGCGCCAGCTGCGCCAGGGCAGGCAGGCCTACATCGTATATCCGCTTATCAAAGAAAACGAGAAGATGGATCTTAAGAGTCTGGAAGAAGGCTACGAACAAATCTGCGACACGTTCCGCGACTATCGTGTGGCCTATGTTCACGGCAAGATGAAACCGTCGGAAAAAGACACGCAGATGAATCTTTTTGCCTCGCACAAAGCAGACATACTCGTAGCCACCACCGTAATCGAAGTAGGCGTCAATGTTCCAAACGCGACAACTATGGTCATCGAAAACGCCGAACGTTTCGGTCTGGCTCAGCTACCCCAGCTCAGAGGGCGTGTAGGTCGTGGCGCCGAACAATCGTATTGTATCTTGATGACATCTTA
>CAJJOX010000314.1 GCA_905193485.1 uncultured Porphyromonadaceae bacterium
GCTTGGCCGCGTCGATCATGAGCAGCAGCTCCATGAGGTTGTCGCAGTTGGGAAACGTCGACTGCACGAGATACACTTCACAACCGCGTACGGTTTCTTCGAACGACACTTCAAATTCGCCGTCGGCGAAGTGCTGGACGTTCATTTTGCCGAGTTCTACACCGAGATCTTTGCAGATCTCTTCGCCCATGTAGCGTGATGCTGTTCCGGCGAAAATCTTGATAGGATGAACAATAGATTGCATATTGCTGGTTGGATGAGTTTGGTTGCCGCAAAGTTACGAATTTAGCGCTACATTGCCATGATTTGTCCGCTCTTTATTTTGCCTTTTTATTCGGCGTTTTCTCCTCCGGTTTCACTTCCGGCGAAACACTCGCTTTCTCGAGCCGCAGAATCACGGCGCCATGGGCCGCGACGCTCACTTCGGCAGGCTTTTCGTCGGTGAAATGAATGGTCTGTGTGTCGCCTGTCAGAAGGTCGGTGGCTGTGCGGTCGCCCGGAGCGATGCCGAGAAAATCAAATGCATGGGCGGGAATGTTGATGGCCATGTCGGCCGGCTTGTCGCCGAAATTCACAGCTATGAGCAATGTCGAGCCGGAGGCATGGCGCAGATAGGCAAACTGGCGGTGGGGATCGAAGCGCGGGTTCGACAGGTTGACATACATCAGGTCGAACATCACGCCTTCGCGTATCGCTGCCTCGCTGTTGCACAGATTCAGCAGCGTGGCATATTGCTTGCGCAACTCTCGTTCTTCGCGTGTCATGCGCGTCATCGAGGGTGCGCCCGACTGAAGCCAGCGCCGAAGCGTCGGGATGCTCCAGTAGTCGAAGATGGTGGTGCGTCCGTCGACGCCGCTGAACCCTTCGGCGTCAGCGCCTTTCTCTCCCAGTTCCTGTCCGGCGTAGATCATCATGGCTCCGGTGCCCAGTGTCGCGGCCACTGTGAGCGAGGGCGTCGCCACATATGCGTTTCCGGCATATTGCGGTGATGCGAACCTCTGTTCGTCGTGGTTTTCGAGGAAGTTCAGCATGTGTGGGCCGAGATCGCCCAGACGCTGCCAGCAGTCGGTGAGGCGGGCGGCCGAGTGATTGTGGGTCTGGATGTCGCGCAGGGTGTCGTATAGGTTCACTTTGTCATTCAGATAGTCGAATCCTCCCGTGTGGATATAGGGCCGGTATAGGTCGACATCATAGATTTCGGCGATGAATATGATGTCGGGATAATCGGATTTGACCTGCCGTATGGCCCACTGCCAGAATTCGAGCGGAACCATGTGGGCCATGTCGCAGCGGAAGCCGTCGACGCCTTTTGATGCCCAGTAGAGGAGTATGTGGAGCATCTTCATCCAGGTGTCGGGTATCGGATTGAAATGGCGCGTGCCGTCGCCGTAGTCTATGCCGTAGTTGAGCTTGACGGTCTCATACCAGTCGTTGACCCCCGGAAATGCCGTGAAGCAGTCGTTGCCGGTGGCTTTGGCCGGAAATTCGATATATTCGTCGGCGCCCGTGCCGAGCGGTATCGAGGGGGCGAAGCGTTGATTGGGTATGTAATAGAAGTTGTTGCGGGGTGAAAAGAATTTCGTCGTGTCGTCAAGCGTGCCGAAATCCGACGGAGCTCCTGCCGGACGGCTGTCGGAGTGATACTGGCGGGCCACATGGTTGGGCACGAAATCTATGATCACTTTCATGCCGGCATCGTGCACGCGCCGCACCGTGGCTTCGAATTCGGCCATGCGTTCGGGCACATCGACGGCTATGTCCGGGTCTATGTCGTAATAATCCTTGATGGCATAGGGCGATCCCGCGCGCCCCTTCCCCACGTAGGGGTTGTCGCGGCGGATGCCGGAGGCCGAGGAGGCGGGCTGCTGCGGGGGGGCG
>CAJJOX010000315.1 GCA_905193485.1 uncultured Porphyromonadaceae bacterium
GAAGTGCGCGATGATGCGACCGGTGCTTCTATACTCGTGCTCCCCGACGACGAATTCAGCATCGATGTGAAGATTCAATTTGATTCGCCTGTTATTCCCAATCAGTTCGCTTCGCTTGATTTGATCGACAATTTCGGCAAGGAGATCGCTTCGAGCCGCACATTTGTTTTTGTTCGTGAAATCGAACCGCTTGTCAAAGCCAATCTTATCAAAGGCGGCGATCTCGAAAACGCTGTGGTGATATATGATCAGACAATGGAGCAGTCGCAACTCGACAAGCTTGCCGACATGATGGGTGTGCCTCATAAGGAAGTCGAAGAATTCGGCTATATTCAGGCTACGCCTTTGCGGTGGGCCAATGAACCTGCCCGCCATAAGCTTATGGATGTGATGGGTGATCTCGCCCTTATCGGACGTCCTTTGAAGGGTAAAGTGATTGCGACTCGTCCGGGACATACGATTAACACTACTTTTGCAAAAAAAATACGCAAGGAGATAAAGCGTCAGGATGTGCAGGCTCCCGTCTACGATCCAAACAAAGAGCCGCTCATGGATAATAACCGCATTCGTGAACTGCTTCCGCATCGCTATCCGTTCCTCCTCGTGGACAAGATCATCGAACGCGGCGACAACTATATCGTCGGTGTAAAAAACATCACGGCCAACGAACCTTTCTTCCAGGGTCACTTCCCTCAGGAACCGGTCATGCCCGGTGTGCTTCAGATTGAGGCTATGGCTCAGACCGGTGGCATGCTTGTGCTTAGCACCGTGGATGAGCCCGAACGATATTCCACATACTTCATGAAGATTGACAATGTGAAGTTCCGTAATAAAGTCGTGCCCGGCGACACGCTCATTTTCCATGTGTCATTTATGACAGAACTCCGTCGTGGATGCGCCATGATGAAAGGCTACGCCTTCGTTGGAGAGAAAGTGGTATCGGAATGCGAATTCATGGCTCAGATTATTAAAAACAAATAAATCCCATACACTTACGATATGAAACAACCCTTAGCATATATCCATCCGGCTGCGAAAATTCATCCCAGCGTCGTTATTGATCCGTTTGTGACCATCGAGCAGAATGTTGAAATCGGTGAAGGCACACGCATAGGCAGCAACGTGACAATAATGGAGGGAGCACGGATTGGCAAAAACTGCATGATCTTTCCGGGAGCCGTGATCAGCGGTATCCCTCAGGATCTTAAATTCTGTGGAGAGGAAACGCTCGCTATCATTGGCGACAACACTACAATACGTGAGTGCGTGACCGTCAATCGCGGCACTGCATCGAAAGGAAAGACCGTCGTGGGTAGCAATTGCCTTATAATGGCCTATAGCCATGTGGCTCATGATTGCGTCGTGGGTGACAATGTGATCATCTCCAACGCGACTCAGATCGCCGGAGAAGTAGTGGTGGACAATTTTGCTGTGATTGGCGGCGGTACGCTCATTCATCAGTTCTGCCACATAGGTCCGCATGTGATGATTCAGGGTGGTGCACTCGTCAACAAAGATATCCCGCCATATGTCAAAGCCGCACGTGAGCCCATAGCTTACGCCGGCGTCAATTCCATCGGCCTGCGCCGTCGTGGCTTCTCGAATGACACCATCCGTGAGATTCAGGATATCTATCGCTATCTTTATCTGTCCGGCTACAACAATTCCGACGCTGTCGAGCGTATCGAAGCCGAATTGCCCGCTACAAAAGAGCGCGACGAAATCATTCTTTTCGTGCGCAATTCAAAACGCGGCATCATCAAAGGCTACGTATAAAGATCCGATAGAACCGGCCATATAAAACAATCGAGAGGTGCGCTTTCCGCCGAGTGA
>CAJJOX010000316.1 GCA_905193485.1 uncultured Porphyromonadaceae bacterium
TGTAGGAATCGTCGCTGACGGATGGGAGTGTGATGTGCGCCGCACGTTTTCTTCGCTCTCGAATATTAATGGCGGCATATCGCTGCAAATATAGCCATTGTTTTCCGATTATCAAAATGAGGGCGCATTATCAAATGTTAATCGCTTTATGCCTGAACATATATGCCGTCGGTCTGTGTCGCCCGGGAGGAATGGCTGTTATGTGGTCACGGTGCGTGATCGCCAACTGTGTCGGAGAGCCCCGGCATTAAGTTGTCATATGTTGCCAGACGAAAGGCGCGATACCGAAAAACGAATTCCGATATCGCGGCCTTTGTCTACGTGTGGGTTTTTACGTGTGTCTGATCTTGTGCGGTCAGCGCTCTAACGCTAATTTGTATGTTTTGTTGTCAACTTTCACTATGTAGATGCCGTTTGACAATCCGGTGGAGGGGAGGCGTCGGCCTGCTATGTCGTATACCGTGAGTGTGTGGTATTGACCGTCGACACATACATCGCCGTTTGCGTTGAAATAGACGTCATGATCCGGTTTGGCTCCATCGGATATGATGTCGTCGATTCCTGCAAGATTGTCGGTGCCGAATACTGCAAAGCAACAGCCCCGCAGCGACACTTTTTTTGCATCGGTCATCACAGGCGTGGTGCCATGGCTTGATGCGAGAAGCACGTAAGCTGATGCGTCGTGTGCGGCCACTCCCGACAGATCAAGCGATCGTGAATAATTGTTGGCATTGGAGTTGACGGCAAGGACGAGTTGCTTGTCTCCGTTGGTTATGACGATTGTTTTCAGTCCGGTACCGAGTTCGAAATTGCAATTGTCGGATGTCAGCAGGCTGTCGGCAAACATTTCGGGGTTGCTGTTGCGCAGGGCTATCAGTCGGGCGTATGTGTCTTTGAGGCCGGCGTTATATTCGTTGTCGAGATAGCTCCACACCATTTTTTTTGGCGATGTGTCGTTGCCCGAAGAATTTTTTGTGGTCTGGTCGGCCGCAAATTCCTGGAATTGCCAGATCATATGAGGCCCGGGTGCCATGAGCATCTGTGCGGCGATCGATCCGAGGCGCAGTTGCCACAGTCCGTCAGTGCGTTTGATTGTAGTGGCAGTCGACGCTGTCGACTGCTGCATGGCGTAGGCTATGCGTTCCTCATCGTGGCTTTCCATATAGCTGACGGTCGATCCCCACAAGCGTGAGTCTTCCGGCGCGTAAAATCTGTTGAGGTTTGCGCCGCCCGATATGCCGAGTTCATATTGCGTCGATGCATTGTTGAGGTTTGCCCAGTTCATCTGTCCGTCCTCGGCCATGGCGTTTTCTTCTTCGGCTCCGGCGAGATCTTCATTGATGAAGTAGGCATCGGGTTTCACGGCTTTCATTGCGGCATGAAGGCGTTTCATCCGGTCGATGCGGCTTTGGTTGTAGTCGTTTGTCCTGGCGTCGGTCACTCCGCTCCACGTGTTTTCCGATGCGTTATATGTGGCTCCATAGCTGTCGCTGTCGCCAAGCCCTTTCACGAGATCGAATCGGAATCCGTCGACGTTATAGGCCGTTAACCAGTAGGTGAGGGCATCGGTCCATTGCTTCTCGACAAGCGGATTCTCCTGTTTCCAGTCGTTGAGCACGCTGTAGGCATGTGGCGCCGTGCCGTTGTAGAACGGATTATCCGCTATATCATAAAGCTGATACCATGGATGCAGTCCGTCGCTTTGGTTAAACACGATGTCGAGAATAACGGCTATGCCGCGCGGGGGGGATTCGGCGAGAAGGCGG
>CAJJOX010000317.1 GCA_905193485.1 uncultured Porphyromonadaceae bacterium
GTCGGATTCATGATATTCGGTTGCGGCGTTGAGATGGCTGGTATCACAGTGTCGCGCGGCATTGTCAAGTGGTTTAAAGGACGAGAAATGGCCATGGCAATGGGCACGGAGATGGCTCTTGCCCGTCTGGGTGTAGGCACTTGCATGATATTCTCGCCCTTCTTTGCATCACAGGTAGGTGACACTGTAAGCGTGAGCCGCCCGGTGGCATTCGCGGTGATACTTCTCCTGATAGCACTGATAATGTTTGTTGTCTATTTCTTCATGGATAAAAAGCTTGACATGCAGACACATGCCGAGGAAGAAAAGGATGACCCGTTCCGTCTGTCGGATCTCAAGAAGATTCTTTCAAGTCAGGGATTCTGGATTGTGGCACTTCTTTGCGTGCTGTATTATTCGGCAATATTTCCATTCCAGAAATATGCGGTCAATATGCTGCAGTGCAACCTGACATTGAACGAGCCTGAGGCGGGATCGTTCTGGGCTTCGGGTCAGGTGACGATCATACAATATGTGATCATGCTTGTAGTAGCCGCAACGGCTTTCGCAGGGAACTTCAGCAAAGATAAGGCACTCAAATACACACTTTTCGGAGTGTCGGTCGTATCACTTGCCGTCTATTGCTATTTCGGTTATATGCGTCAGTCGGCAGAGGCTATCTTCGCGGTGTTCCCGCTTCTTGCCGTGGGCATCACTCCGGTTCTCGGCAGTTTTGTCGATCACAGAGGTAAAGCCGCCACTATGCTTGTGTTCGGTTCGCTTCTTCTTATCCTGTGCCACCTCACATTCGCATTTGTGCTTCCGGAATGCAAAGGCAGCGCCGGTGTCGGCGTGGCTGTGGCCTATGTCACAATTCTTGTGCTCGGCGCATCATTCTCACTTGTGCCGGCTTCGCTATGGCCCAGCGTCCCCAAGCTGGTCGACTCCAAAATCATAGGTTCGGCCTACGCTCTGATATTCTGGATTCAGAATATCGGTCTGTGGCTTTTCCCACTTCTTATCGGCAAAATTCTCACCAGCACAAATGAAAAGCTGGCGATGATGGTTGAAAAAAAGGAAATTACGGAAGAGGTGGCGTCGGTAAGCTACGATTACAAATGGCCGCTTCTGATGCTTGCCTGCCTCGGTCTGGCGGCTCTGTTGCTCGGTCTTTATCTTAAGGTGATCGACCGCAAAAAGAATCTGGGTCTTGAAGCTCCCAACATAAAGGCGGAAAGCGTTTCTGTTGAAGAAGCTGAAATGGCAGATGCCGAGGCCTGACAAATAGGACAGACATTAATCTTCTAAACCAAATGATTAAAGATTCCGGAATCGTGCATCAGTGGGTTCCGGAATCTTGTTTTATAAAATAACCGAATATTATAAGCGATTATGTCGTTAGTGAAAGAATATACATTTGACCGCGTAGTGCGGATTGTTATCACGGTGGCTGTCGTGGCAGGATTGGTATGGATTATACACGCGTTGAAAAATGTGCTTTTGCCATTTTTCGTGGCATGTCTGATCGCTTATCTCTGCGAGCCCGCAGTGCAGTCAAACAGGCGTATGCTACATTTGCGTGGAAGAGTGCTGGCTACGTTTGTCACATTATTTGAAACGGCCTTCATTATCTGTGCGTTGCTTTATTTCGTGGGACCTATGGTGAGCCGCGAGCTGCATAACATGGCTGATATATTGCGCAATTATGCTACGTCGGAACTTCACGGGAATATCGTTCCGCAGCCTGTACATGAGTTTCTCCGTCATAGTCTGGATTTCG
>CAJJOX010000318.1 GCA_905193485.1 uncultured Porphyromonadaceae bacterium
GGGCGGGGGGGGGGGCGGGGCGGCGGGCCACGGCGGCATTGCAGCGGTCGATGATGCTGCTCGGGCAGACAGGCGTGCGACGTCTGAGTCCCGAATTGTCGCGTCTCACCGCCACAAGCCGCGCCATAGCCACAGCCGCCTCCACGGCCATAGGCCGCGCCTCGGACCGCCTTGACAGCCGCGGCTCGCTTCTCGAAGCCCTCTCGCCCGCCGCGACACTGGCGCGCGGCTATTCGATAACCACCGGCGCCGACGGCCGTGCGATACGTTCGGCGGAAGATCTGCGCCCCGGCCAACAGGTGGTCACCACCCTTGCCGAAGGTTCTTTCACATCGACAGTCAACCAATAACACCCTATCATCAGCCATAACCATATGGAACAGATCACAGAATTCAAACCGGTCAGCGAGCTCACCTACAACCAGGCCGTGGCCGAACTCGACTCCATACTCCGCATCATGCAGAGCGACAGCTGCGACATAGACCGCCTCACCGTATATACGCGCCGTGCCACTCTGTTGCTCAAGGAATGCCGCACGCGCCTGACGGCCACCGACGAAGAGCTTCGGTCCATTCTCGCCGACCTTGAAAAATAATGCGGCCTGAAGCCGGCCACGCCATCATCCGTCAACCAAGTGAGTTTCTACGAGTTTCGGCACCGTTACGGCACCATTGCCTTTCTCATCGCCTCGATAGCGGTGGTGGGAGTGTTTTTGTATGTGTCAAACTCCATAGTGCGCGATCTCGCCACTCAGGAGCGTTCGCGCATGCAGCTATGGGCCGACGCCACCAAAGCGATAGCCGGACTGGGATCGGGCGATTCTGACGATATCGGAGGCAATGACATAGAGTTTCTATTCAAAATCATAGAGTCGAACACCAACATTCCGGTGATCCTTACGGCCGGAGCCGCCGACAGTATAATCGGCCAGCGCAACTATGAGCTGCCCGAACCTCACGACGGCTTTTCGCCCTATACCGGCGAAAACCTTCGTTTTCTCACAGAGAAACTCGGCACCATACGCGGGAGCGACAACGTGATCGACATCGAGATAGCGCCCGGCAATGTGCAGCACCTTTATTATGAGGATTCGACGCTGTTGAGGCGCCTTAGCCTCTATCCCTATATACAGCTGCTTGTGATGGCCGCATTTATCCTTGTGGTCTACTTTGCCGTGACTTCGTCGAAGCGGGCCGAGCAGAACAAGGTCTGGGTAGGTCTGTCGAAAGAAACGGCACATCAGCTCGGCACTCCCATATCGTCGCTTATGGCATGGATGGAGCTGATGCGTGAGCAGAATGTCGATCCGGAGGTAGTCAACGAGATGGACAAGGATGTGAGAAGGCTCTCGACCATCGCATCACGCTTTTCCAAAATCGGATCGCAGCCGCAGATAGAGCGTTGCGATCTCGGCGAAACGGTGAACCTCGCCGCCGACTATATGCGCACCCGGATCTCGTCGCGCATCGCAATGACGGTGACGGTGACCGACGGACCGCTACCCGTCGAAATGTCGGAGCCGCTCATAGAGTGGGTAATGGAAAACCTTATCAAAAACGCTGTCGACGCCATGGAGGGCGCCGGCAGCATCGTGATCACCGCTTCGGCCGACGATGAGCGCCGCCATGCCATAGTGGAAGTGAGCGATACGGGCCGCGGCATGACACGCAAAATGCGCAAGGAGGTGTTCCGACCGGGATTCACCACCAAG
>CAJJOX010000319.1 GCA_905193485.1 uncultured Porphyromonadaceae bacterium
GGCGGTTGGATCGGCGGAAAGTTTTCTTCGAGAGCCATGATCATCGTGGCTTCGACAGTCGCCATCCTGCTCACCGCTTTCGGAATGTTCGCGCCCGAAACATGGACGGCGACCGTTCCCGGCATCGACTGGGCGAAACTCAACATGATATGGGTTGAGGTGCCCGTGGGCATCTTCGCCTTCATCCTCATCGGCCTCTGCACCTCCGTCATGTGGGGCGGCATCTTCAACATGGCCGTCGAAGGACTCGGCAAATACACCGCCATCGCCTCCGGCGCCTTCATGACAATGGTGTTCGGCTGCGCGATCATGGTTGCCCTCCAGGGCTGGCTCGCCGACCTCACCGGCTCCTATCTGCTCAGCTACTGGGTAGTGCTCGGCTGCGCCGCCTACATCCTCTACTACGCCCTTCTGGGTTCGAAGAATGTCAACACCGACATCCCCGTCGAGGAAGAGGAAGTCAAGGAAGAGATCCTCGACGCTCTCTGACATACCGACAGACTGTCATAAACAATTGCGCCGGAAAGGGTTTGTCCTTTCCGGCGCAATATTTGTCTGTGGCGGCATGCAATCTTCTGCCGGTTGATTTGCGCACATTGGCGTTTTTGGTTAACTTTGCAGCACAAATGCAAAACACCCTGCCTCATGGATAAGAAAGTTATGGATTCGGCGGCCGACAATATCCGCGTGCTCGCTGCCTCGATGGTTGAAAAAGCTAAATCAGGCCACCCCGGCGGAGCGATGGGCGGCGCCGATTTCATCAATGTGCTCTATTCGCAGTTTCTCGTCACCGATCCCGACGATCCGATGTGGCCGGCACGCGACCGCTTCTTCCTTGATCCGGGCCACATGTCGCCTATGCTCTACAGCGTGCTCGCCCTCTGCGGCTATTACACCATCGACGAGCTTCAGCAGTTCCGTCAGTGGGGCAGCGTGACTCCCGGACATCCCGAGCTCGACCCGCGTCGCGGCATCGAGAACACCTCCGGTCCTTTAGGTCAGGGTCATACGATGGCCGTCGGCTGCGCCATAGCCGAGCGTTTTCTGTGTGCGCGTTTCGGCGAGAGCTGGGCGCACAAGACCTATGCGTTCATCTCCGACGGCGGCATCCAGGAAGAAATATCGCAGGGTGCCGGGCGCGTCGCAGGCTATCTCGGCCTGTCGAACCTCATAATGTTCTACGACAGCAACCGCGTGCAGCTTTCCACCGATGTCGACGCCGTCGACACCGAAGATTATGCCGCCAAATACCGCGCATGGCACTGGAATGTGCTTGAGGTCGACGGCACTGATCCCGAGGCCATGGCACAGACCCTCCGCGCCGCGCATGAAGAGAAAGAGCGTCCGACGCTCATCATAGGCCACACCGTCATGGGACGCGGCTGCGTCACTGCCGACGGCTCGAACTTCGAGGGCAAATGCTCGACTCACGGCCAGCCCCTCAGCAAATCGGGCGCCGACTTCGCCGCCACCGTGCGCAATCTCGGCGGCGATCCCGAAAATCTCTGGACTGTGCGCCCAGAAGTGGCCGACCTTTATGCCGCCCGCCGCGAACAGCTCCGCGACATCGTGGCGCGCCGCCGTGCCGAGCAGAAAGCGTGGGCCGAGGCCAATCCGGATCTTGCCGTCACGCTCAAAGGCTATTACGAAGGCGTTCTGCCGCAGATCGACTACCGCGCCATCGTC
>CAJJOX010000320.1 GCA_905193485.1 uncultured Porphyromonadaceae bacterium
GCGCGCCATGCCGCCGGCCGATATCGAGAGTGTGCCCATGACTTTCCCTGCCGCCGGGCTGTTGCAGCTGACGGTCAGGGTGTAGCCGGCATTGGCCTGTTCCGCCGTGATTGTCGTGGCGTTGATGCTCAGCGCGTGACTCTGGTCATAGATGCTCAGATAGACGTTGTCGGTGACGTTTTTTGTCTTGATGACCACATTGCAGGTCTTGTCGAGGTTGACGGCTGCGATGCCCATGTCGACAGTCACGTTCTGCACTGGCTGGAGAATGTCGGGCTCGTCGGTCGAAGCGGTGGCATACCATGCCTGGCCGACTTTGTCGCCCCAGATGTATTCGACAAGTTCGGGGTGGTCGATAAACGGATTGCGGTTGTGCTGAAATGAATAGATCGCCTCGTTGCGGTCGATCTCCTTCTGGCTCACTTCATCCTGCCGTGCCCATTTGAGAAGCAGGTTGACTGCCCACGTCTTGAACACGGGATAACTGTTCCCGCCCATCATGTTGCCCATTTCGCCGGCAGTCCATGATCCGATCAGATTGTTGTAGCATGCGGCCATGTAGAAATAGGAGCGGGCCAGATCGCCCTTATACTGGTCGTCAGGCTCGAACACTTTTCCGGAATATCCGGAAAATGTCGATGTGCCTAATCTGCCGAGTGCCTTTACCGAGCCGTTGTCGGCCAGCCTTGTGCCGTTGGCGCATTCGCCGTAGGGAAAGCTTGAGCGCTGCCCGTTGACTTTCCCGTCTGTGGGATAAAGGTGGAAGGCGTCGGAATATTGAGCGGATTTTCCGCCTCCCCAGACGCTTTTCGGCATCGAGTGCTCGCGATTGACGCAGTCGCCGATGCTTTTGTAGTTGCCGCATTTTGTGAAGTTGGCAGGCCATGCTTTGGTAGTGTAGATGTCCCATAGCGTTCCGTCGGCACGCACGTCTGACTGCTTATAGACACTCCAAAGGCCGTCATAGCCCACATTGGTGTGGTCTGATATCTTCTGATAAAGGGCCTGCAGCAATGCCTGCCCGGTCTTTCCTTCGCAGGAATCGTAGTAGCCGGAAGGTATATCGGCCAAAGTCACATTTGCGGTCATGACCGTCATGGCCGCAGCGAAAAAGAACCGTCGTAGAATATTCATAAAGTCTAATGGTTGGATAATATTGGATGCCCCAAATCTAAACAGCCCACAAAGTTAGCATATGTCGGTCTTTTTGCCACATATTTTAACAAATAATTTTCAATGGTTGGCGGTTCGGAATTCCGACAAAAAACGGGTATCGTTTGACAAGATGGGAAATAATGATTAATTTTGTGGTTGAAATGGCCGAACGCGATGACAACAGCATGAACCGTAGCGCGGAAGCGCCGGTGCTCTATCTGCTTCCGGTGCCGCTGAGCGACGTGGCGCCGGAGATTGTGATGCCCGCCGCCAATATTGAGATTGCCCGCACGGTGAAGCATTTCATAGTCGAGAACGTGCGCTCGGCTCGTCGTTTCCTGAAGCGCTGCGACCGAGCGATCGACATTGACAGCCTTACGTTCAGCGAGCTCAACGAGCATACCGATCCCCGTGATGTAGCCCTGATGCTTGCCCCGATGGCCGCCGGCAACGATATGGCGGGGGGGCTGTACGGCCGGGGGGCGCTGGCTCTGCCCCAGCGGCCCGCCGTGCCCGGCATCCGCA
>CAJJOX010000321.1 GCA_905193485.1 uncultured Porphyromonadaceae bacterium
AACGTCGCCGGCAGGATTGGCCTGGGCTTCTTCGTAGCGGACTCCTTCGTCGACGTTTTTATAATGCCATGTCTTGGTGTAGGCATATTCGGAAGTGTGGCTTGCATTGTCGAGCCAGTTGGCCCAGTAGACCATCGAACGGCCGGAAAGCAGGCTGTCAACAGTCGCTTTTGTAGTTGGCGTGAGATGGCATTCGGCGATGTATGCGGTGGCGTCGTGGCCTTTCTGCCCCCATGCGAAAGCGGCTAAGGCAGTGGCGACCATAATCTGGAAAAAGAGAATTCGTTTCATATCGTGATCGGTTTATTATCATGCAAAGGTAGAAAATTTTAACAAACTTGCGGCGATCGGAGCGGGGTTTTAAAATGTTTTTATAATTTTGTAGTGCCGCCGGAGCGGTTTTAGGTGACATGAATTAATACCGTATAGAAAAGAATGCAGAAAGTAAGACCTAAAAAAGCATTAGGACAACATTTTCTCACCGATCTGTCGGTGGCCTCGCGCATAGCGTCGACGCTCGATGATTTCAGGGGAATGCCAGTGATCGAGGTAGGCCCCGGGATGGGTGTCCTGACGCAATTTCTGCTTGAAGAGGGTCACGACGTGAAAGTGGCCGAGATAGACACGGAGAGCGTGGCCTATCTTACAGCCGCCTATCCCCGTCTTGCCGCCGAAGGTCGCATACTGGAGTGTGACTTCCTGCAGACGGATCTAAATGATGTTTTTCCGGGCGACGGCAAATTCTGTGTGATAGGCAACTATCCCTATAATATATCGTCGCAGATATTCTTTCATGTGCTTGAATATAAAGACAGGGTGGCATGCTGTTCGGGCATGCTGCAACGGGAGGTCGCCGAGCGTCTGGCGGCGGCTCCCGGCACGAAATCGCGAGGCATATTGAGTGTGCTGCTTCAGGCATGGTATGATGTGGAATATCTGTTCACCGTCAGTGAAAAGGTGTTCAATCCGCCTCCCAAGGTCAAGAGCGGCGTTATCAGGATGACCCGCAATGACGTGACGGATCTCGGGTGTGACGAACGGCTGTTCAGAACCGTGGTGAAGACCGCGTTCGGGCAGCGCAGGAAGACGCTGCGCAATTCGCTCAGGCCACTGCTCGGGCAGGCGCCGATGCCCGATGCCGCGATGGCGGGACTGCGTCCGGAACAGCTGACGGTGGCGCAATTTGTCGAACTAACCAATATGATTGCCGCAGTGCGCGGCTGATGAGCGATGAAAGAATACACTCCGGAATATCTCGAGCATATCCGCGCCATTATAGCCAATGGTGATGAAGAAGCGGCAAGAAAAGAGCTCGGCGAGCTTCATCCGGCGGATATCGCCGAACTGTATCAGGAACTTGACCTTGATGAGGCCGAATTTCTCTACAAGCTACTCGACGATGACGTGGCGGCCGATGTGCTCATGGAACTCGATGAGGAGGACCGTCTGAAAATACTCAGCGAGATGCCTGCAGAGGAGATTGCAAAGCAAATCGACCACCTTGAGACCGATGATGCAGTAGACCTTATACAGCAGCTCGACAAAGATGAGCGCGAAGAGGTCATATCTCATATCGACGACGTTGAGCAGGCCGGAGACATCATTGACCTTCTTAAATACGACGAGGACACCGCCGGCGGCCTTATGGGCACCGTGTTGATTGTGGTGAACGAGA
>CAJJOX010000322.1 GCA_905193485.1 uncultured Porphyromonadaceae bacterium
CGCCGCCAGCTCCAGGACAGATCTCGTGCATTATGATGCCAAGAGAAAAGATGTCAATGCGCGGATCGTTGTCAATACCTTGATCGAGCTGTTCGGGAGCGCTGTAGTGTTGCGTCCCTCCGGGGTATTTGAAATCAGTGAAAGCCGTTCCGTCACTCAGGCCGAAATCAATGATCTTGACATATCGCCCATCGTGAGTGAGCATTATGTTTGAAGGTTTGAGATCACGGTGGATAAGCTGATGGGAGTGGAGATAAGTCAATGCGTCGCACATCTGCTCGACGACAGCCATTGCTTTTTCTTTCGAAAAAGATCCATGGTTGTCAAGATATTCGCGCAGAGTGAGTCCGTCGACAAACTCCATGATAATTGCCGGTCCTATACCGTCGAATGACTGGAACCCAAGTGTGGCTGCAATAGCCGGATGGTAGAGTGTGTGGCCGATTTCGTATTCTTTACGTAGTAAATCGATATGGACGGGGCTATCGGCATAGTCAGGTTTGAGTGCCTTTAGCGCTATGCGGCGACCGTTGATTTCAGCCGAGTAAATTCGGCAATATCCGTTCCGCGATTCGTAGATCAGACGCGGCTTTGACTGCTGACGGTCTGTTTTGGCGTCGGCCGGCAGATTGAATCCTGAAGATTCCATGGCGCCGATCAGAGCAACGCCGCCATCTGGTCGCGGAGTTTGCGGGCTTCAGCAGCTGCGGCTTCGGCAAAATCTGTGTCAGCAGAAGCGTATATTATACCGCGCGAAGAGTTGACCAACAGTCCGCAGTCATCAGGAAGCATGCCATAGCGGCACACCTCTTCGAGGCTGCCACCTTGGGCTCCAACACCCGGTACGAGCAAGAACGATCGTGGAGCCGCACGACGAATTTCTTCAAACATGCGACCTTGAGTGGCACCAACCACATACATCATTTCATCCTCTCCGGCCCATTGCTGCGACTTGCGGATAACCGATTCAAACAGAGGTGTTCCCTGTTCGTCTTTTATAAGCTGGAAGTCATGGGATCCCTTGTTGGAAGTGAGAGCGAGCAGAATGACCCATTTGCCCTCGTAGCCGAGAAATGGTGTCACGGAGTCCTCGCCCATATAAGGGGCGACGGTTATGGCATCAACGTCAAGATGCTCGAAGAAGCTACGGGCATAGAGTTTGGATGTGTTGCCGATGTCGCCGCGTTTTGCGTCGGCTATTATGAACTGGTCGGGATAATTGCCCTTAATATATTTGATAGTGCGCTCCAACGCGATCCATCCCTGAGCGCCGAAACTTTCATAAAAAGCCATGTTGGGCTTGTAGGCAACGCAGTAGGGCGCTGTGGCATCAATAATCGCCTTGTTGAATTCGAATATCGGGTCTTCTTTTTCAAGAAGGTGCGAGGGAATTTTTTTTATGTCTGTGTCGAGTCCCACGCAGAGAAACGACTGTTTGTTTCTGATGTTTTCAATGAGTTGCTGACGTGTCATGTTGAGAGGAATATGTTATTAAGGTTAAAGTTCGGATTCTTTAAGCTTTTCGGCATTCTCGGCTATGATGAGATGGTCGATGCAATCCTGGATGTCGCCGTCGACAAAAGCTTGCAGATTGTAGATGGTGTAGCCTATGCGGTGGTCGGTGATGCGTCCTTGCGGATAGTTGTAGGTGCGGATTTTTGCCGAACGA
>CAJJOX010000323.1 GCA_905193485.1 uncultured Porphyromonadaceae bacterium
TGCGATGCCTGCATGCCTTTGGTGCCCTTCGTGCCGCCCATATATTTATCCTCATACGAGAGAATCTCCCCGCTCTTGATCGGTTCCTCACACACCGAAGTGACATAGTCGTCGCAATCGCCGAGCACCGAACAGTTGACTTCATGAAGATTCTCCACCATATGCTCGACGATAATACGCGATGAATACTGCTCGGCCTCGTCGATACGCTCCTTAAGCTTTTCGCGGTCGGCAGCGCGTCCGATGCCGACACTTGATCCGAGATTGGCGGGTTTGACAATAACGGGATAGCCGAGCTTGCGTTCGATATCGTCGAGAATCGCAGTGCTGTCAGCAGCCCACTGTCCGTCGGTGAACCATACATAGTCGACTACAGGCACGTTGCAAGCCTGTAGAATCATTTTCATCGTGATCTTATCCATCCCGTTTGCCGAGGCGAGCACGTTGCAACCGGCATACGGGATGCCGATGGCATCGAGCACGCCTTCAAATGTGCCGTCTTCGCCATACGAACCGTGAAGCACGGGAATGGCGACATCGAGCTTCGTAACGACCTCCGATTTGAACATACGGTGGCGACACTCATATACATTGAAATCACCTTTTTCGGGACGCATGTACACTTTGCGGCATTTAGCCAACAAGGCGGGCACATCACGATAGTTGGCCACATCGAATAGAGCTTCGCCGGTGTACCATTGTCCTTGTTTGGTAATATATACGGGAGTCACGTCGTAGACCGTGCGGTCAATGGCGCTCATGGCCTGGGAGGCCGAGATCACCGATATTTCATGTTCGGTGGAGCAACCGCCGAAAAACACACCGATATTAGTTTTCATTTTTTAGTTGAAAGTATTTTTTATTGGGATTATTCTGTCATTTAAATGTGTCGGGCAGATCGTTTTCGTAGAGCACGGTGTCGCCCGCTTTCACGACATCCGCGAGGCGACGCTGAGCGTCGGCGAATGTCGGAGCCTCGATCACCTCGATATCAGGATTGCCGACGCTGCGTATCCCCTCCACTATAGCCTCGCGGTTGTATTCACCGACAACAATGGCGATATCCGCCGAGCGGCCTATACCGGTGCCGAATGTATGGTTGAGCTCATACTGACGGTCGCCGAGTTCGATCATGCCGGGGGTGATGATAATGCGGCGTCCGGAGTCCATCGCTCGGAGCACATCAAGAGCCATGGCCGATCCCGAGGGATTGGAATTGAAGGCGTCGTCTATTATGGTGACGCCGCCGGGCGTACGCTTCATGCTGAGGCGGTGTTCGACAGGCTCGATGCGTTCCACGGCTCGGCGGATCTTATCAGCTGGCACACCGAGGCGAAAAGCGACTATGACAGCCGCTACAAGATTCGACACATTGCATTCGCCGACAAGACGCGTATGGAGCCGCATCTCAAAGTCAGGGCCGGAAACCGTAAAATCCGTGCCGGTGCGGCCATAAACGATATCGGTAGCGCGAACATCGGCACCGGATGCATTTACAGCATACCGGACGCACTCAACGTTGCCGACATTCCGCAACGCTATGGGCTCAAAATCATTGTTGACCACGGCAAGACCATCGGCAGGAAGTGCGTCGACAAGTTCAAATTTCGTGGCTTGTACGTTGTCAATCGTTTTGAACGATTCAAGATGCTGCGGACACACAGCCG
>CAJJOX010000324.1 GCA_905193485.1 uncultured Porphyromonadaceae bacterium
CGAGCCGCCGGTTGGTGTGGAACCGTGTGGCCCGGCCGGTGAGGAGCTTGTGTCCGTAGGCCTGATGTCCGACGTCCCAGACGATGCGGTCGTAGGGGGTGTTGAATACGTAGTGGAGGGCGACGGTGAGTTCGACGGCGCCCATCGAAGATGCAAAATGGCCGGGATTGGATGAGAGGGATTGGATGAGGAAATCGCGAATCTCGGCGCAGACCTCAGGCAGAGCGTCTATGTCGAGCCGGCGGAGGTCGGCTGGAGAGCTGATGGCCGAGAGTCTGGGGTAGCGCTGCGGGTCGAGGTCGCGGATGGAGTCGTCGGCCGGCGGGATCAATATGTTTTTAGGGCTGTTGTTCATCTTTTCCGGAAATGCTTTTTGTAGAGCGGCACGAATACGATGATGCCCGATCCGACGATGAGGAGGATCGTTTTGAGTGTGAATGGCGTGGAGCTGACGAGCAGAAAGCAGAGCAGCAACCAGAGCACGGCGATGCATATGAGCTGAAAAATCAGGCCTTTCTTCATGCAGTTGATCGTTTTGCGAGTCGGATTCATGTAGAATCCGGCCTAAGGTGACGCAAATTTAAGCATAAAAAGTGAGAAAACCGAGCGTTTATATCAGTGATGTGGCGAGGCGGCGGGAATAAGAGGCGAGCGTTGGCGCGAGATTTGGAGAGGTGGAGAAAAATGTGTAAGTTTGTAGAGTGATTTCGACTTGTGAAACCGTTCGGGCTAACCGTCTGCGGGAAAGGAGAAATCCGCTAATCAAGAAAACAGAACCATGAAGAAACAGATTGTGGAATGTGTGCCCAATTTCAGCGAGGGCCGCGATAAAAACATAATAAAACAGATTACGGATGCCATCGAAACGGTGCCGGGAGTGAAACTGCTCGATGTGGATCCGGGTGAGGCCACCAACCGTACGGTCGTGACGTTTGTCGGCGATCCGGCATCGGTCTGCGAGGCAGCGTTCAGGGCGGTCTGGAAGGCTGCCGAACTGATAGACATGCGGAATCATCACGGGGCACACCCGCGCATGGGCGCTACCGATGTGCTGCCGCTGATACCGGTGGAGGGCATCACGCTTGAAGAGTGTGCCGAATTGGCGCGCGGCCTCGGCCGGCGTATCGGCGAGGAACTCGGGATCCCTGTCTACAGCTATGAAGCGGCGGCATTCAAGCCCGAGCGCAAGAATCTCGCCGTGTGTCGCCGTGGCGAATACGAGGCATTGGCCGAACGTCTGACGAGCGCGGACGAGGCTCCCGATTTCGGGCCTCACCGCTTTGACGAGGCCGTGTCGCGCAGCGGGGCGACCGCCGTCGGCGCCCGTGACTTCCTCATAGCGGTGAATTTCAATCTCAACACCACCTCCACGCGCCGGGCCAACGCCATAGCATTCGACGTCCGTGAGAAAGGGCGTCCGAAGCGTGAGGGCGGCAAGCCGAACGGGAAGCCCGAACGCGATGCCGAAGGCAACATCATCATGCTTCCCGGGACGCTGAAATCGACCAAGGCGATAGGCTGGTTTATCGATGAATACGGAATAGCGCAGGTGTCGATGAACATCACCGACACCAATGTAACTCCTCTTCACAAGGCTTTCGACGAAGTATGCCGTGCCGCCTCAGCCCGTGGAATCCGTGTCACGGGTACAGAAATCG
>CAJJOX010000325.1 GCA_905193485.1 uncultured Porphyromonadaceae bacterium
ACGGCGATGTGGATTGGTTGTCGGTCGAAACGCTGTGCTACCGCATAGGGCATGCTTCGGTGTCGTCACCCGAAAATGCGGAGGCTGTGGTGAAATTCCAGCTCATGACTGCTAATGCCGTGGCTCGTCTTGCCGATTACTATGACGTGCCGCTAACGGCGGTAAACAATAATCTGAAGGATAAAGTGAAATATGCCATGTCAGTCGCATTTGCCGCTCGCGACTATAATGGTGTGAATGAAGCCGAGAATCTTCGCCGACAATTGTCGTTGAAATTGGGCTTCAAGCATCGTGTGATGGCGATTTACAGCAGAATGCGGATGCGAAAGTGACACTTTTCAGAAGAAACGGCTCACGGCTGAGCGTATGTTTTTGTGATCGTTTATGCGCTCTACGATTTCGCCATTATTGATTATGAAAGATGTCGGCAAGGTGCTGACATTGTACTTTAGCAGATATTCGTCAGTGGTGCCGTTGAAGACGGTGACCCATGGAAGATTTCCGGCTGCTATTCTCCAGTCGAATTCATTGTCGTCGACGCCGACCTGATAAATCTCAAGTCCGTTGTTGTGGTAGGTGTCGTAGATAGCCCGGAGTTCGTGATTGAGCGCCTGAGAGAAATCGGCTTTATAGCCTGTGAAATTAAGGATAACGATCTTGTTGTCGTGGGCTATTGATTCAAGTGACTTTTTTTTGCCTTTGTCGTCGATCAGGTTGATGTCCAATATGGAAATTTCAGCTGCCGCGATGGTGTCGGTGGGATTGATAGAGCGCGGGCGGTTGCTAAGCCATATCGATGCAAGATACTTGGTGCGTGGATCATCCGGCTTAAACTCGTTGTATGCATTGGCCACGGCTCCGATGATTGCAAGTTCGTTACGTACTGACGGCCGGAAAATGCGATGACCCTGCACTTGTTTGTTGACAATGTAATAGGCCACGATCCCCGAAGGTTCACCCAAGACCATGCCTGACAGCTCGCGTTTGAGCATACGGGCTGTGTCGAGATCGGCAATTTTGTGTCTGGAGAGAAAATCGTTGATCCGTTTGTCGACATGCATCATCATTTCCGCGCTTGTCGATCCGCTCAGGGTATAGCCGTTGTCGAAGTTTGTCGCGTTGGCTTCCACATTGATGCGGTCAAGCGAGTCGATAGGGAAATAAATGTATCGGTTGTTATAGTTCAGACGATAGATTGTGGGAGAGGGGGTAGGTGAGCCTTCGCCATTAAATGTTCCGTCGCCGCCGATTGAAAGTGTGTCGAGTGCATACCAGTAGCCATTCTCGTTCATCGCTTCAAGAATGACGTTGCCATCTTTTGCGCCTTCAATTTTGCCACCTACTCCCCAGGTGGGTTCATTTGTGCACGACTGGAATGAAAAAATGGCGATTGCCGCAGTTGCGGCGGAAACTAGTATATGGTTGATTCTGTTCATGACTGATGCTTGTTATGAATGTGTTGTAGTGGTAATATTGATGCAAATGTACAACATTATTCTGAAATGGTTGTCAACGTCATTGGCAAAAACGAATGAAAGCGTGAACGAAAGATTCCAATAAGAAGTGCAACGGCGCATCACCTTACTCCTCCTCAGGGTAA
>CAJJOX010000326.1 GCA_905193485.1 uncultured Porphyromonadaceae bacterium
ACACATACCATTCAAACAGGAATGAAGCTCCCTGCATGAACATAGCGGCATATCCGATCCAGAAAATGGCGTTTGCCGGAATAGGCATACCGATGAAAGATGTGGTCTGACGGGTGTCTATGTTGAAGCGTGCCAGCCGCAACGCGCCCATCGCGGGGATCAGCAGTGCGGAAAATGCCCATGGCGAAAGAGGATCCTGATTGGCCAGACCGATGAGGTTGAACACCAGAATGGCAGGCGCCACGCCGAAACTCACGAGGTCGGCCAACGAATCAAGCTCTTTGCCAAGATCGGAATAGGCATGGAGCAAACGTGCGGCGGCTCCGTCGCAAAAATCAAAAAGAGCCGCGGCACCGATGAAAATATATGCCCACTGGTAGCCTTTCAAGGCGCCGATGGAATCTGAGAAGTGAAAAGCGAATATTATGGCCGCAACTCCCGAAAGAAGGTTGAGGCAGGTGATGGTGTTTGGAATGCTGTTTTTTATCCGGGTTAGCATTGTTTCTTGATTTTGGAGATATAAAGGCGTGGCTGCCTTACGGCTTAGCCGCCAGACGCGCTATTTCGGTGACACCGCCTACGGTTTTGTCGCCGATCTTGGCATATACCTCGGCATCGAGCGGCAGATAGATGTCGATGCGCGAGCCGAATTTGATAAATCCCATGTGATCCTCTATCGAGGCCTGATCGCCGGGCTCAGGATATGTGACGATGCGCCGCGCTACCGCTCCGGCCACCTGGCGCACGAGTATTTCCTGACCGTTCAAAGCGCGTATCACGACTGTGCTGCGCTCGTTATCGGTGCTCGATTTAGGCAGATAGGCCGAATAGAACCTGCCCGGGTGATGACGCACGAGCTCGACGGTGCCGTCGACAGGAAACCAGTTGGCATGTACGTTGAAAATCGACATGAACACTGATATCTGAATCACCTCACGATTGAGATATTCGCTCTCGAACGTACGTTCAAGAGCCACGACCGTACCGTCGGCCGACGATACCACCACACGGTCACGATTGCCCGTGAAATTACGGCGTGGCGAGCGGAAAAAGTTAAGCACCAACAGAAAGAGCACGCCAGAAATGGCGGAAAACGTGATCGGCACGCCGACCGGACGGATAAACATCCATGCAGCGGCATTGATGATTGCAAGCATTGCAAACAAGATCACCAAAATATTGGTTCCTTCTCTGTGTATCTTCACTATCGGTTGTCGTTTACTTCAATATCGATCGTCACCGCCTCTCACATCGGCATCGGAAGCGCCTTTGCACGGGGGTGTTCAATGTGCAAAGTTAACCAATTCTTTTTAATTCCGAAACTTTTCACCATCAATTCAATCAATTTAAAGCAGAAGAAATATTCCTGCAGGTTCAACTGGCAAGTGCAAAATTAGCTAATTGCCAGTTGAGAGTAGTGAGAGCAGGGATCCCGGGGATGATGATTTTTCGTTGAAATTTCGCGAGCGGGGCGCATGATATCACGGAAAAGCGTTGTATCTTTGCACGAATAATCCGCACTGATATTGCATCACTGATGAAAAGACTTATCATCCTCGGCACTATCGCCGCCACAACAGCCACCGGCACATGTC
>CAJJOX010000327.1 GCA_905193485.1 uncultured Porphyromonadaceae bacterium
AGTGGCATATGGATCAGCCACCCGTATAAGTGTTGCGGTCACCGGTTGCTCGGGCACAAAATCGTTGCTTACCAGCACCGCCGACGAGCCGGTCGTGTAGATAAAATGAGTATATTTTGGATTGGCAAGAAATGAGATTGCGCCGGGATGCCCCTCTTCAATCTTAGCTATTGTGTTGATTTTCACTTCTCCGTCGCCCTCGATTGTGCCATTGCACATTTGGGCGATCTGATTAACTGAAAACTCCATTATTAAACTATTAAATTTTTATTAATTTTTAGACTACAAAGATGCGAATTTTTTCTGTATTAACAGCTATTTAACTGTCTAAAAGTGTAATTCCACGCTCTTTCAAAGCGATTTTTCCATCTTTCAGGAGATGTCCGACCGCCTGCTTGAAATCACGTTTGCTACATTCAAACGCATCTTTGATCTCTTCGGGAGTCGATTTGTCGGAAAGGGGCAGTTCACCTCCACGAATTGCCAACTGTTCGAGTATCTCGGAAGCCAGCTGCTCTGAACGCGACCGACCGGAGGCCGGAGGAGCGGTACGCAAGTCGATTTTCCCATCCGGACGCACGCGGCGAACCCACGCATCGACAACCATGCCGGGATCCAGTTTGAGAAATGTTTCATTGGCATAGAGCATGCCATAATGCAGATTATCGACAATACATGAAAACCCGACCGGAGTCGTCCGCCATACGAGCGCCCTCACTTTGTCACCCTTATGATAACGAGGTATTACATTTCCGATAAATTTCTCAATCTTAGCCGATGCCACCACACGCTTCGAGGCATCATCAAGATAGACATAAACCGGATATACGCCGCCTTCCCGCATACGTGCCCTCTGTTCGCGAAACGGGACAAGCAAATCTTTCATCAGCCCCCAGTCAAGAAAAGCGCCGACACGATCGACAGATTTCACCTTAAGGAATGCCACTTCGCCGACCGTGGCAAACGGATGCTGCGTCGTAGCTATAAGCCTGTCTTCGGAATCAGTATATATAAACACGTCTATTTCCTGACCGGGGACAAGTGTCCCGTCAATATATCTTGCCGGCAGGAGAATCTCCACGTTTCCGCCATCGAGATACACGCCGAAATCAACGGTGCGGCTCACCGCCAATGTGTTCCATTGTCCAATTTTCACCATTATCTGTCACTTTGAATCAAGTTCAGACACGACAAACGGCAAACTGTTTATCGAATCGACATCAAAGGTAAGAATAAAATAGTAATTTTGCATGCAAATCAGTAGCAAACCCATCAAACGCCAACCGATGTACAATATAATCCTAAAATATTTTCCATCGCTGACAGACGACCAGCGACTACGTTTCAAAATGCTCGGACCGCTATACACCGACTGGAACGGGAAAATCAACGTAGTGTCACGCAAGGACATCGACAATCTATACGAGCACCATATCCTGCACTCGCTGGCCATAGCCAAATTCATGACGCCGACCGACGGCACACGGTTTCTTGACATGGGCACCGGAGGGGGCTTCCCCGGCATTCC